>CAYUNV010000188.1:0-6984 GCA_964446265.1 uncultured Negativicutes bacterium
CAGCAGCAGTTCCACGCCCACCAAACAATTCGGCAATCAAGCCAAAAAAACCAGCCCCAACAATCCAAAAAACCAGGCTGATAAGGATTTGGCCAAAAATAATAAACCAGGCCACGACGGAAAAATCAACGCTTTGCAGGCCAAAATACGAAGCCCACGCCGGAACGAATACACTGAGCAAAAAAACACCTAGGGAATACCCCAGCTTTTTTTCCAAGGCAATCGTTCGCATCGCAGTTGCCGGATGGAACAAAACATCATATAAGGTATCCAAGAAATTGCCCACGCTACTCACCCCACCTTACCGGCATAGCCAGTGGCGTTATTGCCGGCAAGGCTTGCCGCAACTGTGTAGGAAAGAACATACTCAAATCTATTTTTTCATTCGCACCGAAAAACAGGGACAATGGGCTCCCTTTTTCATATTCTTTAATTTGCGGTTTCCCTTTTATCCCCGCTATTTTTGCCGCCCCATCAATTGCATCGTACAAATTGCCAAAATCATCCACCAGTCCTAACTCTTTGGCCTGTATCCCGGTATAAATCCGGCCATCCGCCAACTGACGCACGGCCTGCCTGTCCATTTTTCTTCCGTCGGCAACTATATCGACAAACTGTTCATACATCTGGTCAACAATTGTCTGGATCATTTTTCGTTCCTCGTCCGTCATAGGCCGATCAGGCGATAAGATATCTTTGTGTAAACCACTTTTTATTTTTTCTTGCTGAATGCCAATTTTTTGCAAAAGCTCTTGCCAGTTTGCATAAGGCATGTAGACCCCGATACTACCCGTTAGTGTCGTCGGGTTCGCATAAATCCGTTCCGTCGTAACGGCCAGCCAATATCCGCCGGAAGCCGCAATATCCCCCATACTGGCCACGACAATTTTCCCAGCCGCCCGGACTTTCTTGATTTCTTCGCCTACCTCTTGCGTTGCCGTCACACTTCCACCGGGGCTATTGATCCGCAGCACAATTGCTTTTATTGTTTCATCTGCAAGAGCCTCATGCAATTGCCGGATAATATTGTCGGTTCCGCCTCGTTCGCCCAGCAGGCTACTCTGGCCCCGCCCATTCATGATCACACCATCCACATAAATCACAGCAATCTTACCCGGTTTGTAAACCGGTTTAAGATCAGAATTCTTGGCAGCAATAAACGCCAAACAAGCCAGCACGACAATCACTAAAAAAACAATAACCACCTTTTTAATCATGCCGCTCACTCCTCCTGGTAAAAAAGAGACTGTTGCTTCTCAACAGTCTCCAAAAATTCTCCCTTTTACAGGCTGCTTTATTTACCGGTTGTCTTGCATGAAATCGCCGCTTTGACAAATTCACGGAACAACGGATGCGGATTCAACGGACGGGATTTAAACTCCGGATGGAACTGGGTCGCTACAAACCAAGGATGGTCATGGACTTCCACAATCTCAACCAGCCTTCCACTGGGCAGTGTCCCGCCAATAACCAGGCCGCCGGCCGTCAGCCGTTCGCGATATTCGTTGTTAAATTCAAAACGATGTCTGTGACGTTCATAAATAATTTCATCTTGATAGGCTTGATAGGTCAACGTATTTTCCATTACCTTACAAGGATAAACACCCAACCGCATGGTTCCGCCTTTGTCTTCAACCGCAATTTGATCCAGCATTAAATCAATGACCGGATGCGGAGTTACAGGATCAAATTCCGAGCTATGGGCGCCGGACAAACCGCATACATTCCGAGCATACTCGATAACCGCGCATTGCATGCCCAAGCAAAGCCCAAAGAAAGGGACCTTGTTTTCCCTGGCATAGCGGATCGCCTTAATTTTCCCTTCAATACCCCGGTCGCCAAATCCGCCCGGGACCAATATCCCGTCTACGCCGGCAAAAACAGAATGAAGATCAACTTCCTCGGGTTCAATCTCTTCCGCATTCACCCACTTAATTTGTATTGCGGAATCATTGGCGATACCAGCATGCCGGAGTGATTCCGAGACGCTCATATAAGCATCCTGCAATGCTACATATTTGCCGACAATCGCTATACATGTGCTTTGCGACGGGTACAAAATTTTGTCCACCATCAGGCTCCACTCGGCCATATCCGGTTCATTCGCTTCTATGTTTAATTTTTCCATGACAATCCGATCCAAACCTTCCTCCGCCAGCATCAGCGGAACTTGGTAGATTGTCGGGGCATTCAAGTTTTGGATTACCGCATTGGTATCAATATCGCAGAATAACGCAATCTTATCCCGCATATCTTGCGAAAGTTCGTGTTCCGAACGGCAAACAATAATATCCGGATGAATCCCGATACTGCGCAATTCCTTCACGCTATGCTGGGTCGGTTTTGTTTTTAGTTCACCGGCCGCGGCAATATAAGGAACCAACGTCACATGGAGATATAACACATCATTCCGGCCAACATCCTTCTTTACCTGCCGTATGGCTTCCAAAAAAGGCAAACTTTCAATATCGCCGACCGTGCCGCCAATTTCCGTAATCACAACATCCGCGTTGTCTTCTTTTCCGACCCGCACAATCCGTTCTTTGATTTCGTTCGTAATATGAGGAATTACCTGAACCGTGCTGCCCAAATAATCGCCCTTGCGTTCTTTGTTGATAACGCTCAAATACACTTTTCCGGTGGTAACATTCGAACTTTTTCCCAAATTGATGTCGATAAACCGTTCATAGTGGCCTAAGTCAAGATCCGTCTCCCCGCCATCTTCCGTGACAAATACTTCCCCATGCTGATAAGGACTCATTGTTCCCGGGTCCACATTGATATATGGGTCAAATTTTTGAATCGTAACTTTCAGTCCGCGGCTCTTTAATAACCGTCCCAGTGAAGCTGCTGTAATTCCTTTACCAAGAGAAGATACAACCCCTCCAGTAACAAAAATATATTTCGTCATGCTAATCCTCCTAAAAATACTCCAATTCTATTTCTATTCATTATCTTCTTCGTCAGTTGCAGTTACACAATCCTGCTGTTGAATTTCTGCCAATAATTTTTGCCGGCGCAGTCCTGCCGCACCTGTAACAGGATGTACATTCTCGTCTTGCACCGTACCGCCCCGTTGCGGAACCCATTCGTGCAAGCCCCACATTCCTTTCCCCATGTAGACAAATCGACTATCCATATTGATCTGGGTGTGAACCTCCGCCATTGCATATGGTAAAAAATGGTTTTGTCCTTCTTTCCTTTCGAGAACCTTCGTGATCAGATCCCGAAAATATAAAGCACGTCCTTCTTGAGCCAATACAGCATGCGCTAAATCTACTTCGGATACTCGTTTGCCATTCTCTATCATGAAGTTTTCCCCCCGCACCTAAATATTGTTAAATATATTCACCACAAATAGGCAATACTCCTTGTCAATTACATCTTTTCCGGTGCAGAAACTCCCAAAATTTTTAATGTCTGCCTAATTGTTGTTTGAACAGCAGTAATCAGTGCGATTCGGGCCGCTTGCAATTCAGGGTCTACGCCGATGATTCGGCATTGATTATAGAAACTATGGAACAAGCCGGCCATTTCATGAGCATAGCGGGCAATACGGTGCGGCGCCCGTTCCTGGGCCGCAGAAGCAACCTCTTCCGGAAATTCTCCTATCTTTTTAATTAAATCCAGTTCATGAGGCGTCGTAAGCCGCAAATCAACCGCCTCACCACTTGCCGCCACTCCAATTTCTTCTATTTGCCGGAATACGCTGGCAATCCGCGCATGAGCATACTGGATATAGTAAACCGGATTATCATTCGACCTGGATTTTGCCAAATCCATATCAAAATCGAGCTGGCTGTCAATTGAGCGCATGATGAAGAAGAACCGCGCCGCGTCACAACCAACTTCTTCGATCAATTCCGCCAAAGTTACCCCTTGCCCGGTTCGTTTTGACATTTTAACAACTTCTCCGCCCTGGAATAGGTTCACCATTTGCAAAATGAGAACTTCCAAATTTTCCGCACCATAGCCTAGAGCAGAAATTGCTGCTTTCACCCGGCAAATATAACCATGGTGATCGGCTCCCCAGATGTTAATCAGTTTAGCAAACCCGCGCTTGAACTTATCATGGTGATACGCAATATCGGCCGCCAAATAGGTCGGCACTCCATTGTCGCGGATAACAACCCGGTCCTTATCATCCCCGTAAGCAGTTGATTTTAACCACAATGCGCCATCCTGCTCAAAGATAAAACCATTATCCTGCAAAGTCTGGCAAGTTTTTTTTATGGCTCCGTTCGCATGCAAAGTTTTTTCACTAAACCAGTGGTCAAAGGTAACACCAAACGACTCTAAATCTTCTCGCAGTATCGCTAGTTTTTCCTGGCGTGCTAACTCTTTAAAAACATCCAAGCGCTCCGGCTGAGACATTTTTAAATATTTATCGCCCTCTTGGTCAATAATGCGTTGCGCGGTAACAATAATATCCTGGCCGTGGTACCCGTCTTCCGGAAAATCCGCCTCAACCCCCAGTAACTCTAAGTAACGGGCATTGACGGATGCCGCCAAGTTGTCCATTTGGTTACCCGCATCATTAATATAGTATTCTTTCTCAACATCATAGCCTGCCATCTGGAGCAAATTAGCCAACGCGCTGCCAACTGCCGCTCCTCTGCCATGCCCTACGTGCAATGGTCCTGTCGGGTTCGCGCTGACAAATTCAACCTGGATTTTTTCATTTTGGCCAGAATTTGTCTGACCGAAACCTTCACCGGCCGCCAAAATATCGGTCAATGAAGCATACAGCCAGTCCGGTTTCAAATAGAAATTAATAAATCCAGGGCCGGCAACATCCGCCCTCTCCAGCCAGGGAAACTGCAAACGCGCTATGATTGCTTCGGCAATTTTCCGTGGATTAGTCTTGGCAGCGCGGGCCATTTGCATCGCAAAATTTGTCGCATAATCCCCGTATTCTTTTTGCGGCGGAATTTCCAGCATTACCGGCGGCACATCCGACAAACAAAAAACGCCATCTGTTATGGCATCCTGGGCGGCCTGCCCGATAGCATCCTGCAGCAATTCTTTAATATTCATCTTATTTTTCCTCCCGAATTCCAATCGTCAATCGATTCATGCTTTGCCACTGACCGTCAATTTCCAGGTCATAGTGTATCACAACCACACTCGGATTGCCATCCGTCGCAGAACGAATTTCCAAGGTTCTGGTGTATACGTCTATTTGCATACGGCAAAAAGCCGTAACATATTGTCCGCACGTTTTCCTTTGCAAATAAAAATCGAGCCGTTGTTCAACTTCCCCTCTGCGAGACAAAACAACATGATCCGAATACACTTTCAGAGCAGTTGTCGTTCCTTGCATGCCGGAAACTTGACTTTCTTCATATACGATGTAATGCACACCATTTTTTTCATAATAACGGCCAAGAGCCTGCAATTCAATTTGCTGTTCTTCGCCATCCCTGTCACATTGGTTTCCGGTCACAGTTACCCAAACTTGTTTCATCATTTATCTCCCTGCAAGCATGTGTATATTATAGCGTAATCAATAAATATTGCCAACGTTTTAACCGAAAATCGTGAGAATCTCGCAGACTCTCGTAAATACAGTTATTTTGCCAATACCCACAGAGGCTGTTAACAAAGATAAGACCTCTCCAATTCGGATGAGATCTTATCAACTGCACAACTCTTTATTTTTTCTCTGGCTGCAGCATTTTTGCACTCACTTTTGGTATGTTATACCCTGAAAAAATTTCCAACATCTCTTTTTTCAAGCGCTGCTTAATTTTCTTTTTTTCCCCCGGCAATAATTCATTCTTTTGCGTAGCAAACAAATAATTGTCCAGATCAAATTCTTTGAGGATCATTTTCGTATGAAATATATTTTCCTGGTACACGTTTACATCGATCATCTGATATAGGTCACGCGTCTCCCGGGCAATGTATTTCTGAATAGAATTCATTTTATGGTCAATAAACACTTTTTTCCCATTCACTTCCCGCGTAAATCCACGTACCCTGTAGTCAATAATTACGATATCGGAACAAAAACTGTTAATTAAATAATTTAACGCCTTCAAGGGAGAAATTTGTCCACAGGTAGACACGTCGATGTCCGCTCTGAAGGTTGTGATCCCTTTATCCGGGTGAAATTCCGGATAGGTATGGACTGTAATATGGCTTTTATCTAAGTGTGCAACAACGGTTTCTTGGCCGCTGCCTATTTTTTCTTCCGCAATCAACATCGTCACGCTGGCGCCCTGGGGATCATAATCTTGTTTTGCTATATTTAACACGTTCGCGCCAATCATATTCGCAACTTCTGTTAAAATTCCCGTCAAACGTTCTGCGTTGTATTCTTCGTCGATATACTCAAGATAATCGATCCGGTTCTGAGGCGTTTTGGCATAACAAATGTCATACATGTTAAAACTTAATGTTTTGGTAAGATTATTAAACCCATAAAGTTTTAATTTTTTTTTCGCTTTAACTTCCATTTCTTTCTCCCTACCCCTAATATGACAATTGAAATGCTTCTGGCTATAAGCATACCTCCGAAATCAAAACCAACTATATTGTATATTGTTTTTTTGAAAATCGCAATTGTTTCATAAAACTTGCTTAGCGGTTCGTCAGTGCTGCTTTCATTGCCGCGCAGGCCTCTTCAATAATATCCTCACTGCGGGCATAACATATGCGCACATAGCCTTCGCCATTATCCCCGAAGCAAGAACCGGGCACGACAGCGACCCCTGCTTTTTCCAGCACGAATTTGGCAAACTCTTTACTGCTCATTCCGGTGCCGGTGATATTGGGGAAAGCGTAAATTGCGCCTTTCGGAACATTACAAGTGACACCGGGAATTTCATTTAATTTTTCCACCATAAGATCGCGTAAATTTTTGTATTGGTTTATACGCTCCCGAACCATCTCTTCCGGCGTGTTCAAGGCGCTGATCCCGGCATATTGGATAAACGGCGGAACACAGGTATAGACCGTTTCAAACATTTGCCCCATTTT
>CAYUNV010000189.1:0-6894 GCA_964446265.1 uncultured Negativicutes bacterium
TTGCGGTGCAGTCCTGCCCGATCCAATCAAACGGCCAACCGTTATGTGCCTGCAAATCGGAGAACTATGCGCCAATCCATGCAATCGGCACAAATCTGCGCCGGACGACGGTATCTTAAAAGTTTGCAAAATCCGGACTCCGCCAAAAGATGAAACGCCGGAAAATACACAAAGCCTTCCCTAATGCGATCTATGATTCTATTTACCCTGCCATGATAATCATGCAGGGTTTTTTTGTTCGCCAAATATCCCTGCATGTACAGAAGCAAGCGCTCCTTCTCATTTAGGGCTGGCAAATATATAAGTTTTTACTGTAAGCGCTGCCTACAACACAAGCTACGGTGTCACAACTGTCCGCTAAGACAGTTGTGACACTTTCACTTATTCAGGCTAAATTATTCGGCTACCGGAGCAAACATCATTACGCGTGGGCCTTTTTCAGCCATTTTCTTGGCCAGTTCATCCAAAGGACCATACTCCATGCATTGACCCAGGCAGTGCAGAACGCAGGATGGTACATTGCCTTGCGATACGCGCTCTTCGCACAGATCGCAAAGTTGAGTAGGAACAGCAATATAGTTCCATTCCCATTTATCACCTGTCACTTGGAAAGGACCAACTTCAGTCAATTTTATGCCCCACTTGCCATGAGGAATGTTGTGCTCGTTTTTACAAGCAACTTCGCAGCTATGGCAACCTGTGCAATATTGGTAATCTATTAATAAACCGTTACGTGCCATTTATTTCCCCTCCTATCTCTATAATTGTCTGCCAGTCTGTCTTACGCTTTAAATCCGACATCCGATTCTAAGGAATCGACTCTGTAAACTTTGCAGATCATTTGTTTGAACGGTGCGCCGAAACCAAGTTTTCCGATGTGTTTATGAGGAACTAATGTATTAACGTTAGATTCCCATACACCGAACAGACTCGGCTCTTCTGCTTTCTTCTCCGGATACCACCAGCCGTGAGTTGCATGAACAACCTTAGGATGGATAGTCGGAGTGAGATGTGCTTTTTCTTTTGCTTTACCGAACATGTTTTCCATGCAGACCCAGTCGCCTTCTTTGATGCCGAGGGCTTCTGCAGTATCCGGATGGATTTCCATAACCGGCCATGGATCGATTTCGCGCAAGGTCGCAATTTGTCTGTGCTCTGAGTGGAAGGAAGTGAATTTTCTAGCTCCGGTTGTCAGGATCAGCGGATATTCTTTGAACAACTCCGGAGTGCTGTATGGGCTGTACGGTGGCTCTTTGAAGTACGGCAGCGCATCATCGCCCCATGCTTCGAACAGCGTCGAGGACAACTCGACCATACCTGTTACCGTATTGAAACCAGGATCGCCATCGCCGCGCAATTGGCCGGTTTCATATTTCCGGTAAGTGTATTTCGGTTGATATACACCCAGTTCTCTGAGGTCATCAAAAGTAATACCGAGTTCCGGCTCCAGCTGTTTGGTGAAGAAATCATCAACACTGTCAAACGGCCACATGTGCGGATACAATTTTTGACCTAATTCGATACAAACTTCGATATCGGATTTGCACTCGCCAGTTTCCAGAGCTTTATTGATTGCGCCCAGGAATACAGCGTTCCGGCCGAAGTGAGTAACAACAACGCCATCATGCTCAGCAAACGTCGGCAACGGCAGGAAGATATCGCCGAATGCCATTGCAGTCGGAGTCATGAAGCAGTCTTGAACCACGTTGAATTCCAACGATTTCAACGCGCGGTACCATCTGTCAGGCTGTGCCGAACAGGTAGGAGTGATGAAGTTACTGCTGTTGAACCAGCCCATCCGCAGTTTGTACGGTTTGCCGGTTTCCAGAGTATCCAAAGTTTCATCCGGATGAGTAGTAGCCATAGCAGTACTCAATGCCGGCCATTCTTTAGCGCCGATCCGTTTGTCCCAAAGCTCTTCGGAAAGATTGCTCCGGGTTTCAACACGCCATTTACCCAGCAATGCAGCAGGTGGCCCTAAGGTAATGCCACCAGGCACGTCGAGGTTGCCGGTGATTGCGGACAGGGAAAGAATTGCATGGCCGAGTTGTACACCGTTCGGGTTTTCGTCAACAGCCAAGCCCCACTGAATAGCGGACGGTTTGTTAGTTGCAAATTCCCGGGCAACTTCTCTGATTTTTTCTGCCGGAACCCAAGTAAGGTCAGCAACTTTTTCAGGCGGATATTCCTGAACGCGCTCTTGCAGTTCTTCGAAGCCATAGCACCAGTTGTCAACGAAATCATGATCATAGAGATCTTCATTGATGATAACATTGAGCAAGCCGAGTGCAAGGGCAGTATCGGAACCAGGACGCAATTGCAATACATATTCCGCTCTAGTACCGAGCCAAGTGATCCGCGGGTCAACGCAAATCATCTTCGTGCCGCGTTTCATCATGTCAATGAGGGAGTGACCGAAGAAACCGTCCGGATTGGACATGAGAGGGTTTTTACCCCATTCCATAATGTATTTCGGCAATACATAGTTCGGATTATCATAACGATCTGGGTAAGTACCGGCAAAGTCAATTTCCGGATAACCTGCACCCAGGATGTAGTCAGTGATGGAGCAACGAGGACCGTAGCAGGACCAGCCGCTCAACGGATAACAGACGTTAGGAGTTCCGAGGGATGCGAAGCCCAGCGGATAGTAGTAGAGGCAAGCCTCACGACCGGTACCGCCGAATACAACGATTGACTCAGCGCCGTATTTCTCCGTGAACTCTTTTGTTTTAGGAACGATAATATCCCAAGCTTCATCCCAGGAAATTCTTGTCCATTTATCTTTACCGCGATCTTCAATGGCACGTTTCATTGGGTATTTAATGCGTTGCGGATGATTTACAAATTCAGGAAGTGACAAGCATCTAACGCACAACCGGCCATTTGTAATAGGATGCTCAGGGTCTCCCTCAACTTTTACAAGTTTGCCGCCTTTAACAGTCAATTTCATGCCGCATCCGACAGGATGGTCTCCTGGCGGTGACCAACCGCAGGTTCTGACTGTATAAGAGCCATCTTCGTTTTGTGTTTTCCACTCTTTTTTCATTATCTCACCAACCCTTTCAAAAAATTTTTCGAGGACGATATTTTATTCCTTTAGACTGTAACACCTCCCTCAGGCGTTTGACGGACCAGATTACCCACTTGCTAAGGTAATGCAGCTTTAGCAGCCCTTGATGAAATGAGCCTATATCTAAAATAGTCCGAATTTCAGTCATCATTTATATCGCCACTCAGTAATTATGCAAATAGCATGCCAATTTTTTAATCCTGTTATAAAGCGCCGAAATACCAGTATTATTACGCTTTTACCAATTTAGGTCCCACAACGTCTGATCTTTTTTTGGGATCGCAAAAATCCGGTTGATATGTGTATAAAGCAAGGAAATAGCAGGTATTGAGCATAATCCTTTTTTGCGATCGCAATTTCATTTTAGGATATTTTGGTTATCTCCGTGTAAAACCACCTGTGAAACATAAGCCCGAAACGACGAATGACGCTTTTAAGCAAAAAAGCTTAAAAGCGTCATTCGTCTACATTTTAAAGGCAGTGCGCAAAAACCGCCCATTTTTGTGAAAAAACATACTATTATATTTTAATGACCGCGCCTTTCGCCGCAGAACTAGCCAACTTCGAATATACCCCGAGATAGCCTTTGGTGTATTTCGGTTGCGGACGCTGCCAATTAGCCAGCCGATCGCTGATCTCCTGCTCCGGCAAATGCAAATGCAGGTTTCCATTCGGGATATCGATCGTAATGGTGTCGCCGTCCTGAACAATCGCCAACGGGCCGCCCTCGGCCGCTTCCGGCGATATATGGCCGACAAAGCAGCCGTTATTGGTGCCAGAGAAACGTCCGTCCGTAATCAATGCCGTTTTTTCCGCCAGCCCCATACCATACATATACTTCATGGCTTTATACATCTCCCGCATACCTGGTCCGCCTTTCGGGCCTTCATAGCGGATAACAACGACATCGCCTTCTTTGATTTTTCCGCCCAAAATCGCTTCTTCCGCCAACTCTTCCGAATCGTACACCTTCGCGGTACCGGTAAAGGTATGCATATGAGGGACAATCGCCGCCGGCTTGGTAACTGCAGTCTCCGGAGCCAGATTCCCGCGCAAAATCGCGACCCCTTTGCCCTGGCTGAACGGATCACTCATCGTGCGAATGACATTCGCATCAAACGGGTATTTAAACTTGTATTCCTGTAAGTTTTGCTGAACAGCATTGCCAGTCGCAGTCATACAATCAAGATGCAGTAAGGATTGAATTTCCTGCATTACTTTGGGAATCCCGCCGGCCCGATAGAAATCTTCCATATCATATTTTGCCGCCGGGTTGACTTTGGCAACTTGCGGCGTCGATTCACTAATCCGCTGATACGCTTGCATCATCGTTTCTGCCGGAATGTCGAGTTCCGATGCCACAGCCGATAAATGCAGGATCGCATTGGTAGACCCGCCGGTAGCCATCAAAACACGTATGGCATTTTCCAATGAATTCCTCGTAATAACCTGGTCCGCAGTGATTTGCCGGTTCACCAAGTTGACAATGGCCTTGCCGGTCATTTCCGCAAGACGCAGACGTTCCGCACTTACAGCCGGCGCTAATGCTCCACCCGGGACTGACATTCCCAACGCTTCTGCCAAGCAGCACATCGTATTTGCAGTCCCGTAAAAAGCGCACGATCCGCAGGACGGGCCGCAAAGTTCTTCCAATTGATCATAACAGGTTTCATCAATTTTATGGCTTTTCAACATGCCTAACGCTTCCGACATCGTTGTCAAATCTGATTTTCTTTTGTCAAACTCAATCCCGCCGGCCATCGGCCCTCCCGGCAGGAAAATAGCCGGTATTTTCAACCGTGCCGCAGCCATCAGCATACCGGGAACAATTTTATCGCAGGAACCGAGCAGTACGATCCCATCAAGACGATGCGCCTCCACCATAACCTCAATATCATTCGCAATCAAATCCCGTGATGGCAGAATGAAATGCATTCCTGCGTGCCCTTGCGCCGTGCCGTCACAAGCGCCGATCACGCCAAACTCGGCGACTGTACCGCCGGCCCGATGAATCCCTTTTCGTACATATTCCGCAACTTGGCGCAGATTAACATGTCCCGGAACCAATTCATTCCACGAATTAGCAATTCCAATCACCGGCCGGGACAGGTCGTCATCCGAATAGCCGATCGCCTTAAAGACGCTGCGGTTAAACGACCAGTCAGGTTTTTTCAAAATATCGTTACTGCGGTAATCCATGAAAAACACCCTTTCTTTTTATCTTATTAAAAACCGGAATACGTTGAAAGTAAGACAGCGCATCCCGGCTACACTAAAGCAACTATTACCCTTGCTTTTTTTTATTAGCCAATTCAATGGCTACGTCAATAATCATATCTTCTTGGCCGCCAACCGTTTTCCTGCGTCCCAGTTCCATTAAAATATCGCGGGCATCGACGCCAAATTTTTCGGCTGCGCGCCGGCTGTGCAGCAAAAAGCTGCCATACGCCCCAGCATAACCAATAGCCAATGTATCCGCATTAATGCTTTGCGGACGATGCATTAATTTTTCCACTACATCGCGGCTCATATCCATCAACTTGTACAGATCAATCCCTGTTTCATAACCACCTTTATTCAATACCGCCACCAATGCTTCCAGTTGGGAGTTTCCGGCCCCGGCGCCCAAACCGCAAACCGTTGCATCGACAGAAGTTGCGCCGGCTTCAATCGCCGCCAGCGTATTCCCGATCGCCAGCCCCAAATTATTGTGCGCATGAAACCCGATCGGAATGGATAATTCCCGACGGACTAATTCAATCCTGGCTTTAATATCCGACGGCAGCATAGCTCCTGCCGAATCGGTCACATACACCATATCCGCGCCGTAACTCTCAAACTTCTTCGCCTGCTCCAGTATCTTTTCCGGCGGTGCCATATGCGACATCATCAGAAAACCAATCGCTTCCAAACCAGTGCTTTTGGCAAATTTAATATGCTGTTCCCCGGCGTCGGCTTCCGTTACATGGGTAGCAACCCGCACCGTCTTTACACCATATTTCATTGCCGCTTCCAAATCTTCTACGGTTCCAATGCCCGGAATTAACAACACAGCAAGTTTTGTTTTCTTGAGAACTTGGGAAACAGCTTTAAAATACTCCGTTTCCGTCGCCTTGGACAATCCATATTGAATGGATGAGCCGCCAAGGCCATCACCGTGTCCTACTTCGATCGTATCAACCCCGGCTTCATCCAATTTTGATGCAATAATAGCCATTTGCTCTGGAGTGAATTGATGACTGACGGCATGCATTCCATCCCGCAAAGTGCTATCAATAATACGAATTGATTTCATCAGATAGCCCCCTCGTGTTTTAAAGTAGCATATCGCTCGGCTACCGTAACAGCAGCCGCAGTAATAATATCAAGATTCCCCGAATATTTCGGCAAATAATCGCCGGCGCCTTCAACTTCCACAACCGTAATGACACGGTCGCCATCCGCATATGGCGGCACCTTAATCCGATACCCCGGCGAATAACGCTGTACTTTTGAAACCATTTCCTCAACAGACCGTACTATATCGCTTATTTTAGCCGTATCGCATTGCGCATAAATGGTGTTGCGCATCATGATCGGCGGTTCGGCAGGGTTTAAAATAATGATCGCTTTTCCTTCTTTGGCGCCGCCAACCTTAATCAAAGCGCTTCTGGTCGTCTGGGTGAATTCGTCAATATTCTGTCTCGTGCCAGGTCCTGCACTTCGGCTGCTCAAGGTAACAACAATTTCAGCATACTGGACCGGCGAAACCTGATTGATGGCATGAACAACAGGAACCGTCGCCTGACCGCCGCAAGTCACCATATTGATGTTGGCTTCCT
>CAYUNV010000190.1:0-6893 GCA_964446265.1 uncultured Negativicutes bacterium
TGTTTTTCAAAATGAAAGTTCCCGGGGGACTGATGATTGGCGCGGTGATTGGCGTAGCGGCCATCAATGTTTTGTTCGGGGTTGCGTACATGCCAAATGAAGCAAAGACGGCGGCATTGATTGTTGCGGGGGCGTTTATGGGCTGCACGATCGAAAAAAGCGATTTAAAACGCCTTCCTTACATTGCAAAACCGACAGTCGTCATGCTGTTTGCGCTGTTGATCCTGAATTTAGTAGCGGGAGGACTGATTTATTGGCTCAGTCCTCTTGATTTGGTAACTTCGCTGATGTCGGCTGTCCCTGGAGGTATCAGTGATACGCCGATTATTGCCGCAGATATGGGAGCTGATGCGCCGAAAGTCGCGGTCATGCAAGTGGTACGTCAAGTCTTGGGAATAGGAGTGCTTCCTTCGCTGATTGTGGTCTACCACAACCGAAAGAAATTTGCCGCAGACGACACTGATAGAGAAGCTTTTACGGGAAAACGCCAGAAATCAAGTGTGAAATCGTGGGCAGCTTTTTCGCTCACCATGGTCGTAGCACTCATATTTGGGGCGTTGGGAAAATATTCCGGAATTCCTGCCGGTGCGTTTGTGTTTCCGATCATAGCGGTTCTTGTCTTGAAATTGGCCTTTGATTTTGCTTATCTTCCCCGCTGGGCAAAGCAGGGAGCCCAGGTTTTAAGCGGCGCATATATTGGAAGCAATATTATGGTAGCGGATATTTTGGACATGCAATATCTTGTCCTGCCGATTTTGATTATTGTGATGGGCTATATTGCCAACTGCTTTATTACGGGCAAAATTATCAGCAAAATGTATGGTTTTAACCGGAAAGAGGCCATGCTCATTAATACGCCTGCCGGTGCCTCGGATATGGCGCTGATCTCTGCGGATATTGGAGTGCAAAACACAGATGTCATCATCATGCAGATTATTCGTGCAGTGGTGGTAATGACCTTCTTTCCGCAAATCGTTCATTTGATTTGCACGTTATGGGCGTGAAAGTTTGTGGCTTGCTGAAACAAGTTGTGTGGCATTCGCCCAAAATAATATATACACTGAATAAAAGGAGGAATTTGCAATGAGTATCAAAGTGGCAATCAATGGTTTTGGGCGTATGGGGCGTCTTGCATTTCGTCAAGTTTTCGGGATGAATGGATATGAGGTCGTTGCTATTAATGATTTGGCCGATGCAGATATGCTTGCGTATCTTTTACGGCTCGATTCGACGCAGGGACGATATGAGCGTGCTGATGAAGTAGCAGTGGATGGCAACTGCATCCGTGTCAGCGGTAAAACGATCCGGATGTTTAAAGAAAGCGATGCATCCAAATTACCATGGAAAGAGCTCGATGTGGATATTGTGCTCGAATGTTCCGGTGCGTATTTGTCCAAAGAGAAGTCGCAGGCTCATCTCACCGCGGGTGCAAAAAAAGTTGTCATCTCCGCCCCGGCAGGAAAAGATATGCCTTCCGTTGTCTTTGGGATCAATGAAAACGTTTTGACACCAGACGACAAAATCATATCGGCAGCTTCCTGCTCGACAAACTGCCTGGCGCTAATGGCGAAGGCGCTGAACGACTATGCGCCAATTCAAAGCGGCAACTCGACAACCGTTCATGCTTTTACTGCTACCCAAATGATTGTGGATGCGCCGCAAAGAAAAGGGAACTTGCGAAGATCGCGTTCTGGGCCGGTTAACATTGTCCCAACTACAGCCGAAGCTGCCAAAGCAATTGGACTTGTCATTCCGGAATTAGACGGAAAACTGAGCGGATCGGCGATCCGCGTCCCAGTAGCGGCAGGGTGTTTGATCCGGTTTGTCGCTGTCGTCAGCGGAAAAGACATCACGGCAGACGGTATCAACGAGGCTATGAAGACGCGCTCGACGGACTCATTCGGCTATACGGAAGAAGAATTCGTTTCCTCTGACATTGTTGGCATCACCTACGGTGCGTTGTTTGATGCCACGCAAACAATGGTTAGCAAGGTCAACGAGGATACCTACCAAGTACAAGTGGCATCATGGTTTGACAACGAGAATTCATTTATCAGCCAAATGGTGAAAACGACCCAATATTTTGCAGAACTTTGATATAATGAAATCGATGATTATAGGCTGATTTTTGACGTTGCAGACAATAAATTATTTTTGTATAGGTAGGAATAAGAAAGTTTTTCACTAGCATTGGGTTACCTTCGAAGAATTTCATTACATTGGATAGGGGATGAACACGATGTTTAAAGGGAAAAAATGTTTATTAACGATCGTTTCGGTAATTATGAGTATGGCTTTATTATTGGCAAGCGGCTGTTCAAGCAGCAAGCAATCCGCTAATACTACGTCAAATACCCCGCCGCTTGCCGGAAAACATTTGATGGTATTCGCCGGAGCAGCCAGCCAACCGCCGCTGGAATTAGCGGCGAAAGCCTTCGAACAAAAAACCGGTGTCAAAGTGGATACTGTGTTCGGGGGCTCCGGCTATGTTTTGTCGCAAATGAAATTGGGTAAAAAAGGAGATTTATATTTCCCAGGCTCATCCGACTTTATGGAAATAGCCAAACGGGACGGGGTAGTTTATCCGGAAACGGAACAAAAAATTGTTTATTTGGTAAATTCCATTAACGTTCAGAAAGGCAATCCTAAAAACATTCAAACATTGAAAGATTTGACCAAACCGGGCATAAGGGTGGCTATTGCCAACCCGGAAGGCGTTTGCGTCGGGTTATATGCTGTGGAGATCATTGAAAAATCCTTTACGCCAGAGGAAAAACAAGCTTTTCGGAACAATATAGCCAACTATACGGAAAGTTGCGAAAAAACGGCCACTGCGGTATCATTGAAGACGGTGGATGCAGTGATTGGCTGGAGTGTGTTCCAATATTGGGACCCGGAAAAAATTGAAACCATTAAGCTGCAACCATCTGAGACACTGCGAATTGGCTATATTCCTATTGCGATTTCCAAGTACACGGAAAACAGGCAATTGGCGCAGCAATTTATTGATTTTCTGCAATCGGAAGAAGGGAAGCTTATTTTTAAAAAATACCAATATTTCATGACTCCGGCTGAAGCGGTGAGTTACATTGGCGAAGATCGTCCGGTTGGCGGCGAATATGCTTTGCCTAAAGAGTGGTTAAAGAAATGAAGTTGAAGCGATTGTGCATCATAGCCGCCTTTTCCACATTTCTTCTTTATGCTGTATTGACGATATCGCTGGGTTACTTTTTTTCCGGCGAGCGGTTTGGGGAATTATTATTGTCGGAACGGATGTTGTTTTCCATTCAATTAAGCATTTTTGTGGCAACGGTTGCCATGGGGTTTGCGATGCTGTTGGCTGTGCCAACGGCATATGCTCTTTCTCGCTATGATTTTGTTGGAAAAACATTGATCGACACGGTGCTGGAATTGCCGATGATTGTCTCGCCGGCCGCCATTGGCGCGATGCTATTGATCTTTTTTAACACTCCGCTGGGTGAGTGGATACAAACGAATGTCCAGCAGTTCGTTTTTACTGTGTATGGCATTGTATTGGCTCAGTTTATTACCATAGTGGGTGTATCCGCTCGCCTGGTGAAAGCGGCACTGGATGAAATTCCCCCGCGCTATGAGGCGGTAGCCAGAACGCTGGGGGCGTCGTCCTTTACCGCTTTTCGCACAACGACGCTGCCGCTTTGCCGCCGGGGGATTTTTGCTTCAGCGATCCTTACCTGGTCAAAAGCGATCGGCGAATTTGGCGCAACCATAACCATTGGCGGTACGATGGCGATGCGCACCGAAACATTACCGATTGCGGTGTATATGCGGCTGGCAATATCGGACATTCAAGGTGCTGTGGTTTCGATTTGTATTTTATTGCTGATCGGATTTAGTGTACTTTATGTAGCCCGATTGATGGTAAAGAGAGGAAATTATGCTTGAGATAAAGAACTTGTATTTGCAGGCTGGCGATTTTCAGGTTGGACCAATTAATTTTGCTGTTCCGGTAGGGGCTTGTCATGCACTGGTAGGAGAAACCGGCAGCGGGAAAACTCTCATTTTAGAAACGGTTGCCGGCTTGCGCAAGGCTCAATCGGGCAGCATTCACTGGTTAGGGCGGGAGATCACCCATTTAACACCGGAACAAAGAAAGTTAGCCTATGTTCCCCAAGATTTAGCTCTTTTCCCGCATATGACCGTTCGGGAAAATATTGAATATGGGTTGCGGATGCAACGGAATGTTTCCGCGGATAAATTTGCGGAACTGGAGAAATTGACTTGCAGTCTAGGGATTCATCATCTTTTGGAACGCTCTATAAAGAATTTAAGCGGTGGAGAACGCCAGCGTACGGCGTTAGCCCGGGCTTTAGCTCCGGGCAATACGCTATTGCTGCTGGATGAGCCTTTTTCGGCGCTGCATGAAGCAATGCGCAGGGAATTATGGATATTATTAAAGACATTGCAACAACAATACGGCATTACGATTCTTATCGTAACTCATGATATGGAAGAAGCATTTTTCCTTGCCGATTCGGTGACGTTCATTGCGGGCGGAAAAATGATTCAGTCCGGAGAAAAGGCAACGGTATACCAATATCCGGTCAATGTGAAAGCGGCCAAGTTTTTCGGAGTGCAAAACCTTTTCCCTGCTGAGATCATAAGCCGCTCCAACGAGCAGATGGAACTGGCATGCCCTGCTTTAGGACTGACATTGCAGGCAGGCAATATGGAACAAGTAGTAGAAAGAACAACCGTTACTGTTGGAATTCGAGCAGAACATATCGTAGTGACGGCAGATGATTCAACAGATAGAGATCCACTTGCCCCCAATCGGTTTATTTGTGTGGTAAAGCATGTGCATCAAAAGAGAAATGGCGTGCTTTTGTTGCTGCAACCGTTACGAGGAACTACTGCAGAGTTATTGGAGATAGACGTTGCAACGGGTATGTTAGGGCAAGAAACAAAGATTGCCGCTGGTCAAAGGGTAATGGTATCCTTGCCGCCAGAACAGATTTATTTGTTTGCTGATTAAAATTATAATTCTGAACCATGTCTTGTGTTAATTGTTTCTTCCATTAGAAAGCTGATGAATTATCGTATGAAAAGATAATTCAAAGGAGATTATTTGTATGCCGAACCATTCACACTCTTCCAATATGGGCGAGCGGAATGATCCGCCTTCCTTGTGGAGGCTATTTTTTGTTTATCTCTTCATTGGAATTTCTGGCTTTGGCCCCACATTGGCTGCTGAAACAAAAAAACGTATCGTTCAGGGACATCGCTGGGTCAGTGAGGAGGATTTTTTAAACGGATTGGCTCTGGCACAGATATTGCCGGGTGCCACATATGTTTCCCTGACCGCTTATGTTGGGTATAAAATCCGCGGAACGGCGGGAGCAATGATAAGCTTTTTCGCGTTGTTGCTGCCATCGTTTTTTATCATGTTGCTGCTTTCCCATGTCTACCTCACCTATGGCTTGTTGCCGCAGGTCAGTATCTATTTCGAAGGATTAGCGGTAATCGTGGTGGCATTGGTAGCGCACGCCGTTCTTGAAATCGGAAAAACAACAATTAACGACAGCGGAGGCTTATGTTTGGCGCTAGCATCCGCTGTGGTTGTTTTTTTCTACCCCAACATATTTTTGTTGCTGTTCTTAGGAGCTATCGCAGGAATAGTGATGTACAGTGGGCGTATTTGTACCGGTGAAATCGGGGACAATGATCAAGCGGGGGAGCGATTTAACAAGCCGTTTTCCTGGGCCAAATTGTTTGGCTTATTTACCGTAGTATTATTATCCCTTGTTTTGTTTTCTCATTTAGAACCGATCCTACTAAAACTTTTCTGGGTATTTTTTCGCATGGGGTCTTTCCTGTTTGGCGGCGGATTTGCTATGATCCCGTTTATAGAGCAAGAGGTTGTACGAAATTATCATTGGCTTACGCAGGACCAATTCATAGTCGGGATTGCGCTAGGCCAAGTTACTCCCGGGCCGATTTCGATTACAGCAACATTTATCGGCTATAAAGTTGCTGCTTTTGGTGGCGCTGTTGCCGCCACTTTCGGTGTTTTTTTGCCGTCGCTTTTCTTGGTGATTTTGACCGCCGAAGTGCACCAAAAAATCCGCAACAACAAATGGGTGAAAGCGGCGATCCAAGGAATTGTCATTGCCTTCACCGGTATGATAACTATTGTAGTCATTAATCTTGCCCGACATTCCTTGACGGATGCTTTTTCTATCTGCTTTGCCGCAGCGGTATTTCTATTACTGCGTTACAGTAAACTTGATACTGTTTTGGTAGTTATGATTGCCCCCTGTTTATATTGGATAATAAAAATGGCATTTTAGCCTGGAATGCAAGTAATAAAAACTTGTACTTTGGCTGTTTGTGCAATGAACTGCAGATATCGCTATTACACCGTTTGGAGTTGTGATATAAGTCATACTATAGACACTGGTGGTAGTATAAGAATATAATAAGGATATAATTATGCTACTTTAGGAGGTAATTCGAATGATGAATATAAAGCCGTCTGCTGCGATCCGTAAGAATTATAATGCGATATCGGAACTATGCAAGCGTTCAGGAGAACCGGTTTACCTGACTAAAAATGGTGAAGGTGATCTCGTAGTTATGGATCTTGCAACTTATGCGAGGCGGGAAAGTATGTTGCGCTTGCGGGAAAGTTTACTTGTTGCAGAAGAAAGTAGGTTGCAAGGGAAGACGGGACATTCTATTGACGAAGTAGCCATTATGATGAAAACGGCTGTTCATGAGGTACGGGATGAGCAACGAAAATAGAACGTATACCGTTATTATTACCGAAGAAGCTACACAAATGCTAGTCTTTCATGCTCGATTTCTGGTGCAATTCAGCGAATAGGCTGCCTTGCGGCTGATTGAAGATTTTC
>CAYUNV010000191.1:0-2657 GCA_964446265.1 uncultured Negativicutes bacterium
GGCAGCCGAAGTTATGGATATTGATAACAGAGGGAAAATCACCGGCTTGTTCTAATCTTTCCAAGATCCGCTAAACGGATCCTGTAAGGAAACAATACGATCGTTTTACGCAAAGTCCGGCTGGGAAGCTCATTTCACAGCCGGACTTTGCCGTATTTAATTCCAGGATAATCCTGCGCTCTATTTCCGATGGGTTAAAAATGGATAGGCAGGCAGCGGCGGGTGAGCTATACTATAAGTAGACTAGGCAAACGAACCGAACCATCTTTTGCGGGGGTGTGTATATGAACCGTTTTGACCGGGTTGCCGAACGCTACGACGCATGGTACGAAACGCCGTGCGGCCATTTTGTCGATCGGGTGCAGAAGGAATTGGTCTGGGAAGTTGCTCCTTTGTCTCCGGGATCTGCAGTGCTTGATTTGGGATGCGGAACCGGGAACTATAGCATTGAACTGGCGAAACGCGGCTGTAAGGTCACGGGAATCGATATATCATATGGAATGTTGGTGCAAGCGAAACAGAAAGCAGAAACTCTGGGAGTGAATATTCAATGGCTGCAGGGTGATTTTAACGAGCTGCCGTTTGCCGCGGAAAGATTTGACATGGTGTTAACGGTTACGGCGTTGGAATTTGCACCCGATCCGCAGCGGGCCATGCTGGAGGCGCTGCGGGTTTTGAAACCGGGCGGCAGCTTGGTTGCCGGTGTGCTGGCAAAAAACAGCCCCTGGGGCAGAATGTACGAAGAGAAAGCTAGGCATGACCCAGCCAGTGTGTTTGTCGGCAGTCATTTGTTTGCGGAAACAGAACTAAGCGCCTTGCTGCCGTGTTGCCGGGCGATACGCCGTGCGTTATTTTTTCCTCCCTGTTCCGAAGGTTTTGACGCCGCTAAGGCAGCGGCGTTGGAAAAGGACGGTCGCCAGGGGCGGCCAATGACTCGTCAAATAGATCTTGAACCGGGGTTCTTCGTTGCGCGCTGGGATAAACCGGTGGCGGCAGGGGCGCAAGCAACATTTCGTCTGGCGATCCAAACGCGCCGCGAGACAATGAGCGGGCAAGAGTTGCAGCGGCTGCTGCAGGTTTTGGACAGCTACTCCCTCGGGTATGCACTTAAGGGTTTGACGGTCGTGATACGCAGCAGTCCGTCGGCAGTTTGGCCGGCGCTGTGGGCTTACGGCGATCAGGCTATAGGCCGGGGCGTAACATTTTGTCTGGAGGCGAGTGGGGACGAAACAGAAGAAACGTTGAGTGAAGATCCGTTTTCACAGAAGTGATAAGAGAAACGGCGACGTGATCAATAAAAAAAGTTTACAAAAAATCATTGACAAAGCGAAATTATGCTGGTATATTGTAAACATGTTACGCAAAACTGCATAAAAACGAAACAGTGATGATTGGGAGAAAGACTGTTGGGTAACCCGCTGCAGAGAGCCGGTGGAGCTGCGAACCGGTGCGGGACAATTGTCGAATACTCACCCATGAACTCTTAAGTCGAAACCGGCAACGATGAGTTGGCGGCAATAGATCTAAGCGAGGCCTGGCGTTAACGGGAAGTCGCACGGAAGCTGCGGCGAAATGAGGACCAAGTAGGGTGGTACCGCGGAAACTAGCCGCCCCTATCAACAGACCGATGTTTGTTGATAGGGCGGTTTTTTAATCGCTTGTTTGACAACTATATACGATGAAACAGTGATGATTGGGAGAAAGACTGTTGGGTAACCGCTGCAGAGAGCCGGTGGGGCTGCGAACCGGTGCGGTGCAATTGTCGAATACTCGCCCATGAACTCTTAGGTTGAACCCGGCAACGATGAGTTGGCGGTAATAGGTCTAAGCGAGGCCTGGCGTTAGCAGGAAGTCGCACGGATGTTGCGGCGAAATGAGGACCAAGTAGGGTGGTACCGCGGAAACTAGCCGCCCCTATCGACAGACGGATGTTTGTTGATAGGGACGGTTTTTATTATTTCATTGAGAGGGGCGAAAGAACGCAAGACAAAGTGGCAATGACTTTATAGAAGCAGCTTAGTACGCCGTGTGGTTGGGTTTTTTCGCAGAAACATTAAGCAAAGCAACATGAAAAAATGAAAGATGGAAAGAGGAGTGACACAACATGGAAGAGAAAACGATTAAGATATTTGATACGACGTTACGTGACGGAGAACAAACCCCGGGAGTATGTTTGGAAGCCAGCGAAAAAGTAGAGATTGCCCAAGCCTTGGCCAAATTGAAAGTCGATGTCATTGAAGCCGGTTTCCCGATCGCGTCGCCGGGTGATTTTGAAGCGGTGCGGCAGATTGCAGAAAAAGTAAGAGGACCAATCATCGCCGCGTTAGCGCGCGCCAATACTAAAGATATTGATGCGGCTGGGAGGGCCTTGCAGCCGGCAGAAAGAGCGCGTATTCATACGTTTATTGCCACGAGTGATATCCACTTGGAATTTAAATTAAAAATGACCCGGGAGCAGGTCTTGAAGCAAGCACGGGAAGCGGTCATCCATGCCCGCAAGTATGTATCGGATGTCGAATTTTCCGCTGAAGACGCATCCCGTTCCGACAAAGATTATTTGTGCGAAATTTTCACGGCGGTGATCGATGCCGGGGCCACCACCATTAATATTCCCGATACTGTAGGATATTGCACTCCAGAGGAGTTTGGAAAGTTAA
>CAYUNV010000191.1:2667-6831 GCA_964446265.1 uncultured Negativicutes bacterium
AGTACGGCGAATTGATCCGCTATATCCGCGAACATGTACCGAATATTGATAAAGCGGAAATCAGCGTCCATTGCCATGATGATTTGGGAATGGCAGTAGCCAACTCGTTGGCCGCCGTGCGCAATGGCGCTACCCAAGTCGAGTGCGCCATGAATGGCTTGGGAGAGCGAGCCGGCAATGCATCGCTGGAAGAAGTGGTTATGGCCTTGAATACGCGGAAAGCGTATTATAACGCGCACACCCAAGTCGAGACCAAGAATATTTACCGGACCTCCCGGTTGGTCAGTGCCTTATCCGGCGTTAGCGTAACGCCCACGAAGGCGATTGTTGGTGACAACGCGTTTGCCCATGAATCAGGCATCCATCAGCATGGCGTGTTGAACAATTCCTTGACGTACGAAATCATGAGTCCGGAAACGATCGGGATCAGCCGCAATTCTTTGGTTTTGGGCAAACATTCCGGCCGCCATGCGTTTGAAGACCGGTTGCGCGATATGGGCTATGACTTGGATGTGGAAACGATCAATGCGTTGTTTATCCGCTTTAAGGATTTGGCTGACAGGAAAAAGATGGTTTTCGATAAGGATCTTGAAGCGTTGGTCACGGAAAAAGCGTCGGTGAAACCAGAATGGTACCGGTTGGTGTATCACAACGTAGTCAGCGGCAATCAAACGGTAGCAACGGCATCCGTAAGGCTGGAAACCAGCGGCGGCGTATTGGAGCAAGCCTGCTGCGGCGATGGTCCGGTCGACGCGGTCTTTAAAGCGATTGAAGCTGCTGTTGGTTTTGAAATTAATCTGAAAGATTATCAGATTAAAGCGGTTACTGCCGGACAGGACGCATTAGGGGAAGCGACCGCTTGGTTGGAATGCGATGACAGGGTATTCAGCGGACGAGGCTTGAGCACCGATATCATTGAAGCCAGTGCCAAAGCGTATGTCAGCGCGCTGAACCGGATGCTGGCCGTGTGCGGCTATCCACAGAAAAAAGAAGTGGTGGGGGGCAATATGTAATGGGAATGACAATGACGGAAAAGATCCTGGCGAACCATGCCGGTCTTGACAAGGTCCAGGCAGGACAACTGATCAAAGCGAAGGTGGATATTGTACTGGGCAATGACATTACTTCGCCGCCGGCAATCGCCGAGTTTACTAAAATCGGCAAGCCGGTTTTCGATAAGGACAAGATTGTATTGGTGCCGGATCATTTTACGCCGAATAAAGATATTAAATCGGCCCAAATGGCAAAAACAATGCGCGAGTTTGCCCGTGAGCATCAGATTACGAATTATTTTGAAGTCGGCCGTATGGGGATTGAACACGTCCTATTGCCGGAGGAAGGGTTGGTTGTTCCCGGCGAAGTAATTATCGGCGCTGACTCGCATACGTGTACGTACGGCGCGGTGGGGGCATTTGCCACCGGTGTCGGCTCCACCGATATGGGAGCGGCGATGGCGACCGGCGATACATGGTTTAAGGTTCCTTCTGCGATTCAAGTAAACCTTACCGGCAGCCTGCCGAAATGGGTTTGCGGCAAGGACGTGATTCTGACATTGATCGGCATGATCGGCGTGGATGGCGCCCGCTACCAGTCGCTGGAATTCACCGGGCCCGGCGTCGCTGCCCTTTCGATGACGGATCGTTTGACGATTTCCAACATGGCGATTGAGTGCGGTGCCAAAAATGGTATTTTCCCGGTTGATGGCGCCACCGTTGCCTATCTCAACGGCCGGGCCAAAAAGCCGTATACGGTCGTAACCGCGGATAAGGATGCGGTATACGAACGAACGGTGGAGATCAATCTTTCGGAGTTGACTCCGGTGGTTGCGCTGCCGCATTTGCCGGAGAATGTCCGGCCGGTGCAAGGCTTGCCGGAAATTCCGATTGACCAGGTTGTCATCGGTTCCTGCACCAACGGGCGCATCGAAGACTTAAAGCAAGCTGCCGTCATTATGGCCGGCAAATCCGTGCATCCCAACGTGCGGACCATCATCATTCCCGGCAGCCAGGCTGTATACTTAACGGCGCTGGAAAAAGGGTATATTGCGACTTTTATCAAGGCGGGCGCGATAGTAAGTACACCGACCTGCGGACCGTGTCTGGGCGGGCATATGGGGATCTTGGCCGCCGGGGAAAAAGCGGTAGCGACGACCAACCGTAATTTTAAGGGCCGCATGGGGCATGTTGACAGTGAAGTATATCTGGCAGGACCCGCAGTAGCGGCGGCCAGTGCAATTGCCGGCCGTATTGCCGGACCGGAGGGGGTTTAACCATGATTTTAGAAGGAAAAGTGTGGAAATATGGCGATAACGTGGATACCGATGTAATTATTCCGGCCCGTCACTTGACGACGGCCGATCCGAAGGAGTTAGCCGTACATTGCATGGAAGACATTGATGATACGTTTGCAGGCAACGTTCAGGCCGGAGATATCATGGTGGCCGAACGCAACTTCGGCTGCGGATCTTCGCGGGAGCATGCTCCCTTGGCCATTAAGGGCAGCGGCATAACCTGCGTGGTGGCCGACAGTTTTGCCCGTATCTTTTATCGCAATGCGATTAATATTGGGTTGCCGTTGTTGGAATTGGGCCCGGACGCCAAGAAAATTAAGGCGGGCGATCGGCTGAAAGTGGATTTGGCCAAGGGCACCGTAGAAGATATTACGAGCGGGGAGTCGTTCCAGGCGCAACCGTTGCCAGGCTTCATCCAAGAGATTGCGCAAGCCGGCGGATTGATTAGCTACGTTAAAGGGGTGCAAAAATGAGTAAAAACATAGTTGTCATCCCAGGCGATGGCATTGGTACAGAAATAACCACGGTGGCGCAAGAGATATTGGCGATCACCGCGAAAAAAGCCGGATTGAATTTGAATTTTACGGTGGTTGCGGCGGGCGGAGCGGCGTTGGATGCGTATGGCGAACCGTTGCCTGCGGCGACGGTGGCGGCGGCAAAAGCGGCGGACGCGGTCCTGTTGGGGGCGGTTGGCGGTCCGAAATGGGATGCTGTGGAACCGAAGCTGCGCCCGGAACAAGCCATTTTGGGTCTGCGCAAAGCGTTGGGATTGTACGCCAACTTGCGTCCGATCCGCGTGTTTGATACGTTGGTCGACTATTCGCCGTTGAAACCGGAAAAAATCAAAGGCGTTGACATTCTGATTGTCAGGGAACTGAACGGCGGCATTTACTACGGCGAGAAAGGGCAGGAAGGCGATCGAGCCTGGGATATAGAGAATTACAGCGTGCCGGAAGTACAGCGCATCGTCCGCATCGCTTGCGAGGCGGCCAAACTGCGGCGGGGCAAAGTCACCTCCGTCGATAAAGCGAATGTCCTGTTCACCTCCCGCCTGTGGCGCAAAACGGCTGGCGAAGTTGCGGCTGAGTTTGACGGCATAACGCTGGACCATATGTATGTGGACAATTGCGCCATGCAAATGGTGCTGGCGCCGCAGAATTTTGACGTCATCGTCACCGGGAACTTATTTGGCGATATTTTAAGCGATGAAGCCGCCGTCTTAACCGGATCCATTGGAATGCTGCCTTCGGCCAGCCTGGGTGACGGTACAGGCCTTTACGAGCCGATCCACGGTTCGGCGCCGGATATTGCCGGCCAAGGAATTGCCAACCCGGTCGGGACCATTTTGTCTGCGGCCATGCTTCTGCGGCACTCGCTGGCAGCGGATGAAGCGGCAGCGACGATCGAGAAAGCGGTGGAGGACGTTCTGTCGGAAGGGTACCGCTGTGTGGATTTGTACAAGGCTGGAACGACAAAAGTGACCACTGAAGAGATGGGGAAATTAATCGCGGCAAAAATTTAAAAATCCGTAAGAAAAAAGACTTGCCAAAACGGTTACTTTTGTATATAATACAAAAGTACTCAGGAACAAGTTCATAAATGGCCCGTTTGACAAGCGGTTAAGTCACCGCCCTTTCACGGCGGCTTCGGGGGTTCGAATCCCCCACGGGTCACCATTCATCCATAAAATAAGCTTTAGGCTCTTTTGCCTCAACCTTATTTTTATGATACAAGGGCGATTAGCTCAGCCGGGAGAGCGCCTGCCTTACAAGCAGGATGTCGGCGGTTCGATCCCGTCATCGCCCACCATATTTTCTTGCGGCCCTGTGGTGTAGCGGTCTAACATGCCGCCCTGTCACGGCGGAGATCGTCGG
>CAYUNV010000192.1:0-3946 GCA_964446265.1 uncultured Negativicutes bacterium
GATTGACGAACCGTTTTTTGTAGGTCATTTTCCAGGAAAACCGGTAATGCCGGGCGTTCTTCTCCTGGAAGCAATGGCCCAGGTAGGTGGCGTCGCCATGCTGTATCCGGAAGAAAACAGAGGGAAAATTGCTTATTTTGCCGGTATGGACAATGTGAAATTTCGTCGCCCGGTTGTTCCTGGCGATCAAGTGAAGACGGTTGCCGAAGTGATGAAAGTCAGAGGATCAATGGGAAAATTGCGGGCCGAGGCCTTTGTCGACGGTGAACTTGTAGCGGAGGCGGAATTTTTCTTTGCCATTAAATAAGGCGTAAAATTTCGTAAAACAGAGAATGTGGGCTGAAAGAAGGCATTAAACCGTGATTATTTTCGATTACGGCTGAAAATGGCCTAAATGCGTCCGCCACAAACAGACTAAATAGTCGGATTATACATAGCAGTAAATTAACTGGTTATGTGCGGCACATTTATGGAGGAGTTGAAGAACATGAAACCGGAAACGGTCGTTATACCGATGCGCAAAATTCATGAAACAGCTGTGATTGCCCCTGGCGCGCGGCTTGGCAAAGATGTTGAAATAGGACCTTATGCGGTAATTGGCGCCAACGTCATTATTGGCGACGGTACAAAAATCGGTCCGCATGTGGTGATTGACGGGTGGACCAGTATTGGCAGCAATTGTGTGATTTTCCCGGGCGCGTCGATCGGCGGTGAACCGCAGGATTTGAAATTTTACGGCGAAAAAAGCTATGTCTTTATCGGCAATAATACGAAAATTCGGGAATGCGTAACGATCAGCCGGGCGACCGGTGAAGGCGAAGAAACCCGAGTTGGAAATGATTGCCTGCTGATGGCGTATTCCCATGTCGCGCACAATTGCATCGTTGGGAATAATGTGATTTTAGCGAATGCGGCAACGTTGGCCGGGCATGTGATTGTCGAAGACCGAGCCATTGTCGGCGGGTTGGCCGGCGTCCATCAATTCGTTAAAATCGGACGGAACGCCATGATTGGCGGCGCTTCCAAAATCGTTCAGGATATTCCGCCATTTGTTATTGTCGATGGCAATCCGGCGAAAGTGGCAGGATTGAACAATGTTGGTCTGTCGCGGGCTGGAATGTCACTGGAAGTACGGCGCAACCTGAAGAAAGCGTACCGGATCCTTTACCGTTCCGGTCTGAGTTTGCCGCAGGCAATTGCCGTTATGGAACAGGAATTGGAATCCTCGGACGAAGTAGAACATTTTATGCGCTTTTTGCGGAATGCGGAACGTGGTATTTGCCGCGGCCGGCGCGAAGCGGGCGAAGCGTAAACGGGGGCACTATGAAAAAAATAGGATTATTGGCCGGCGTCGGACGATTGCCGGTCGAATTTGCCCGTGCCGCTCGCGGCATGGGTTTTGGTGTAATTGCCATTGGCCTTGTCGACGGAGTGGATAAAGAACTGGCATCAGTTGCCGATAAATTTTATTCGATCAGCGTCGCCAAGCTGGGTAAGATCCTTTCCACCTTGAAAGCGGAAGGCGTTACAGAGGTTACCATGCTGGGCAAAGTGACGAAAGAATTGGTGTTTAACAAGCTGGTTCTTCCGGATATGCGGCTGATCAAGCTGATGGCTAGTTTAAAAAACCACAGTGACGATACCTTGATGCTGGCGTTTGTGCGTGAACTGTCTGACGAAGGTATCGGAGTATTGGACCAGACGCAATTTCTGAAACCATTAATGCCGCAGGCGGGAATTTTGACCCGGCGCAAGCCGACCGAAGCGGAATTGGCGGATATGGAATTTGGTTTTCAAATGGCCAAACAGATTGGCGGCCTCGATATTGGCCAGACTGTGGTTGTCAAAAACCGGGCGGTTATGGCGGTAGAAGCGATTGAGGGTACGGATGCCTGCATCCGCAGGGGCGGTGCGCTTGGGCGCGGCGGCGTGACTGTAGCAAAAGTGGCAAAACCGGACCAGGATATGCGTTTTGATGTGCCGGGAGTCGGACCGGATACGTTGCAGTCGATGATTGACGCCGGAGCAGTGGCGTTGGTGATGGAAGCTGGCAAAACGCTTCTCATTGATAAGGAAACGGTGATTGCCATGGCTGACAAGCATAAGATTACGATTGCAGTGCAGTAATTTTGTTGAGACTGGGTGGAGGCTTGTTGTATGACGAAAATTATGCTTTCGGTGGGAGAGGCGTCCGGTGATTTGCACGGCGCCAGCCTGGCCAAGGCGTTGAAAGCGATACAGCCGGATATTTCTTTATTCGGCATGGGCGGCAGCGGGATGCGTGCGGCCGGCGTTGATATTGTATATGATATTGCCGATTTAGGCGTGATGGGCATTGTGGAAGTTATTCGTAATTTGCGGAAAATGTTTCGTTTGCGGGACATGCTTACCGAAGTGATGGAACGCGAACGCCCGGATGTTTTGGTGGTCATAGATTATCCTGGGTTTAACATGCGGCTGGCTGCTGTGGCCAAACGGTTGGGGATTCCAGTAATATCTTATATTAGTCCGTCCGTCTGGGCGTGGGGCCGGGGCAGGGCGAAAGGCGTGGCCGAAACGGTAACGAAAGTTGCGGCCATTTTTTCATTTGAGGCGGAAGTCTACCAGCAAGCGGGAGCAGACGTGACCTTTGTCGGCCATCCGCTGCTGGACATTGTCAAACCGCAGTGGAGCAAAGAAGAAGCGATCCGCCATTTCGGGGTCAATCCGGCCTATCCGGTTGTCCTGCTGTTACCGGGCAGCCGCCGGCATGAGATTGACCGGCTATTAACCCCCATGTTGGAAGCGGCCGTAAAGATCAGCCAGGCAATTCCCGGCTGCCAATTTTTTCTGCCGGTAGCCTCGACGATTGCTCGCGAAACGATACAGAACAAACTACAGTCTTATCCGGTGAACGTTCAATTGACGGACGGATATACGTATGATTTGATGAACATTGCCGATTTGGCGCTGGCCGCTTCCGGTACCGTAACCTTAGAAGCGGCTCTGCTGCAAGTCCCTTCGGTGGTAATTTACAAAACGGCGTTTTTAACCTATCTGATTGGCAAGGCGTTAGTGCGTATTGATAATATCAGTCTGCCCAATATTGTCGCCGGCCGGCGTATTTTGCCGGAATTTTTGCAAAGCGCGGTTACAGCGGATAATCTTGTGGCGGCTGCATTGCCGATGCTGCAAGATCCGGCAGTCCGCGCAAAAAACAAAGCCGATCTGGCTGAAGTACGGTGCCGCTTGGGAGAACCTGGTGCTGTCAACCGGGTTGCCTCGTTAGTCTTGGATGTAGCGGCTAAGAACCGTGGAGGAAGAGCATGAAGATCTATCTGCGATTGATGAGTTATATTGGCCCCTATATGCCGCGGTTGTCTTTAGCAATCGTGTGCATTATTGTTGCGGCAAGCGGGAATCTCTATATTCCCTGGATCATCAAAAATGTCATCGACGATGTGCTGACAGCGAAAAATATGGAAATGCTGAATGTAATATCGATCAGTATTGTTTTCGTCTTTTTGATACGGGGCATCTTTTTCTATGGACAAACCTACCTGATGTCATTTATCGGCCAAAGGGTCATTATTGATATTCGCGAGGCGGTGTACCGGCATCTGCAAAAATTGTCATTATCGTATTTCGATAAACGCCAGACCGGCACCATTATGAGTTATGTTACCAATGATGTGGCAGCGCTGCAGAATGCGTTGATTGAAAGTGTGGTAGAATTGGTCACGGAGGGAATGGTCCTGGCCGGTTCGCTGGGCGCCATGTTTTATATTCACTGGAAACTTTCGCTCCTTACGCTGACTACCTTGCCACTGGTGGCGTTGGCCATCAATTTTTTTGGCAAAAAACTGCGCAAGGCGGGAAAAACGCTGCAGGAACGTACGGCCGACATTACTTCCGTGCTGCAAGAAACGATTTCTTCGGTGCGGGTCATCAAATCCTTTGCGCGGGA
>CAYUNV010000192.1:3956-6753 GCA_964446265.1 uncultured Negativicutes bacterium
CCAAATCATGGCGACGCTGACGCCGACGATTGAGTTTTTGGCGGCGATTGGCGTTACGATCATTATTTGGTACGGCGGTCGGGAAGTTATTTCCGGAAATCTGACTTCAGGGTCTCTGATCGCATTTTTAATCTATGTTGTCAATATCTCAAACCCCATTAAACGGTTAAGCCGGGTGTACGGCAATATCCAGCGGGCCCTGGCAGCTGCCGACCGGGTGTTTACCGTTTTGGACACACCGTCGGAAATTCAGGATTTGCCGGGGGCGGTGGATTTGCCGCCGGTACAGGGCACGGTTGCGTTTGAGAATGTTACTTTTGAATACAAACCCGGTGAACCGGCTTTGCAGGAAGTTTCCATGACGGCCGAACCGGGACAGATGGTCGCGATTGTCGGCCCCAGCGGCGCCGGCAAAACAACCTTCGCCAACCTGCTGCCACGGTTTTACGATCCGGTTGTCGGCAGGATCACGCTGGACGGAATTGATATCAAATCGGTGACACTGCGATCTTTGCGGGAACAAATTGGGATTGTGCCGCAAGAGACAATCCTTTTTAATGGTACCATTTACGATAATATTTTATACGGTGACCTGATGGCTACGGAAGAGCAAGTATTAGCGGCTGCCAAAGCAGCTAACGCGCACACCTTTATCTTGGCAATGCCGGAAGGGTATAAAACCCAAATCGGGGAACGCGGTTGTAAACTCTCCGGCGGCCAACGCCAGCGGATTTCCATTGCCCGGGCTATTCTCAAAAATCCCCGGGTACTAATCCTGGATGAGGCAACCTCGGCCTTGGATACGGAAAGTGAAAAATTGGTCCAGGATGCGCTGGATAAACTGATGGTGGGGCGTACTTCGTTTGTTATTGCCCATCGACTTTCCACTATTCAGCGAGCCGACCGCATTCTGGTGATGGATAAGGGCCGGATTGTGGAAACAGGGACTCATGAGGAATTAATCCGCAGCGGCGGGTTGTATGAAAAGCTATACCAGATCCAATTTAATGAACAGGCAGGATAGAAGCATGTTAGAGTCGAAAAGGGGTAACTATGATGCATTTCCTTTATAATTTTCTGACTGTGTGCTTGGCCGTTGCCGCTATACCGTTGTTTTTCTGGCGTGTGTTGCGGGAAAAAGGGTTTGCCGAACGTTTGCGTCAAAGTTTCGGCTTTATTCCGGCTGCGCTTATGGCTCCGGTAGCAGGGAAAAATTGCATTTGGATTCATGCTGCGTCCGTGGGGGAAATTGTGGCGGCCAGCCCGATTGTCAAGGAAATTCGCAAAACCTTGCCCGGAAATCCGATCCTGATTTCCGTAGTGACTGCCAATGGGTATGAGATGGCGAAACGTATTGTTCATGATGCCGACAGCGTGATCTATTTTCCCTTGGATTTGCCGTGGCTGAGTGAATGGATTGTGCGGCGGATCCAGCCGCGAGTTTTTTTGCCAGTGGAAACGGAATTGTGGCCTAATTTTTTGCGCTCAATCCGTAAACAAGGGATTCCGGTTATGATGGTCAATGGGCGGATCAGTGACAAGAGTGTTAACCGATACCGGTACCTGCGGGGAATTTTGGCGAATATGCTGGATACGATCGTAAAATTTTGCATGCAATCGACAATTGATGCACAATATATTATTCAGATGGGAGCAGATCCCAAACGGGTCATCGTAACCGGTAATACAAAATTTGACCAAACCTATACCGATACAAGCCCGGAGAAAATTATTGCATTGCGGCAGCAACTTGGTTTGGCAGAGGCTGAACCGGTTATTGTGGCCGGCAGTACGCATAAAGGTGAAGAAGAACTATTATTGGCTGCATTTCGCCAGGTAAAAACCGTTTATCACCAAGCTGCGTTAATTATTGCCCCACGCGAAATTTTGCGGGCGGAAGAACTTCTTGCCATGGCCGCAGAAGCCGGTTTCAAGGCAAAAACCCGTACGGCGCTAACGGCGGAACCGGCAGAGGGGCATGAGATTGTTGTGTTGAATACGATCGGTGAATTGGGGCAAATTTACAGCCTGGGAGATATCATTTTTGTCGGCGGCAGCCTGGTCTCCTTGGGCGGGCACAATATTCTCGAGCCGGCAGCCCATGGAAAACCGATCGTGGTCGGACCTCATATGTTTAATTTTAAAGAGAGTTATGCGCTATTTTCCGGTCGTAATGCCTGTGCAACGGTGTTTGACGAGGCCAGTTTAGCGGAAAAATGGCTGGAAATCTTTGCGAATGAAACACTTCGCCGAGCTATGAGCGAAGAAGCATTGACGATTATCCGCGAAAATCGCGGAGCAGCGAATAAAAGCGCGTTGTATCTGAAGGAATTATTGGAAAATCGGCAATAACCAACTGAACGTTAAAGGCGGAACTGTAAAATGCGCCACTTTGAGGCAATTCAAATCTATTTGTACCAATTGGTTCACGATAAAGAACACGGTGTTTTCGGCAAGATTATATTGGCTGTTTTGAGGCTGTTTTCTTTGTGCTATGGGGCTGGCGTTTTTTGCAAGCTGCTATTATACCGTTGCGGGATTTTCAAGCAACATCGTCTGCCTTGCACGGTAATCAGCTTGGGGAATATTACTGTCGGCGGGACCGGCAAAACGCCAACTGCCCAAGTATTGGCCGCTTTGATCCGGGACATGGGCTGCCGGGTCGTGATTCTGAATCGCGGCTACCGGGCCAAATGGCGCGGGCAACTCGGACTGGTCTCGGATGGAAAGCAGATCTATATGTCGGCTGCTGAGGCCGGCGATGAGGCATTTCTTTTAGCAAAAAACGTACCGGGTG
>CAYUNV010000193.1:0-5850 GCA_964446265.1 uncultured Negativicutes bacterium
TACATATGGCAATCGATAAGGGCGAAGGAATTCTTACGAGCACAGGCGCTTTGCGGGTGACGACAGGTAAATATACCGGAAGGTCGCCCCATGATAAGTTTATTGTTAGTACGCCAGAAGTGGAAAAGACAATTGATTGGAGTGCCAATAAGCCGTTTTCGGAAAAGAAATTTATGCAATTATACCATCGTATGATGGAGTATATACAAAAGCGGGATATTTTTGTCTTTGACGGATTTGCCGGAGCCGATCGGAAACAGCAGGTGGGTATTCGTTTCATCAATGAATTTGCCTGGCAAAATTTATTTGTGCATCAGTTGTTTATCCGCCCTGCTGCGGAACATAATGACTTTGTCGCGGATGTTACGCTGATTTGTTTGCCAAATTTCAAAGCAATACCGCACGTCGATTCCACAAATTCCGAGGCGTTCATCCTATTGAATTTAGAAAAGAAAATGGTGTTGATTGGCGGAACGCATTATGGCGGGGAAATGAAAAAAGCCATATTTACCTTGATGAATTTTTTGTTACCGAACGAGGGTGTTATGCCGATGCATTGTTCGGCGAATATCGGTGAAGCGGGTGATGTGGCGCTGTTTTTTGGCCTTAGCGGTACCGGCAAAACGACGTTATCGGCTGATCCGAAGCGCAGTTTGATCGGCGATGATGAGCATGGGTGGAATGATTCCGGGGTCTTCAATATTGAAGGCGGCTGCTATGCAAAATGCATTCGCCTCAGTTCTGAAACCGAACCGCAAATTTGGAACGCCGTTAAATTTGGCACTATTTTAGAGAATGTGGTGATTGATGATCATTGCGTGGCGAATTATGATTGCGATTCGATTACGGAAAATACGCGCGCCGCGTATCCTATTGACTATATTGCCAATATAGCCTTCCCTAGTCTGGGCGGGCATCCGAGAACGATCATTTTTCTGACGGCCGATGCATTCGGGGTGTTGCCGCCGATTGCCAAATTAACAAAAGAGCAGGCCATGTACCATTTTCTCTCCGGTTATACCAGTAAGGTTGCGGGAACGGAACGGGGCATTACTGAGCCGGAGGCGACGTTTTCTGCCTGTTTTGGCGCGCCATTTCTGCCCCTTTCACCGTTGGTGTACGCGAAATTATTAGGAGAAAAACTGGACCGTCATGATACGAATGTCTTTTTAATCAACACGGGCTGGTCGGGCGGTCCCTATGGCGTTGGGAAACGGATCAAATTGCCGTATACACGGGCTATGGTAAGCGCTGCGTTGGGAGGGCAATTAAATGACGTTACGTATGAACTTGATCCAGTTTTCAATGTACTTATTCCACAATCATGTCCGGGAGTCGAAACAAACCTATTGCACCCTTCTAACACTTGGAATGATAAAACAGCATATTTATATACCGCAAAAAAATTAGCCAAATTGTTTGCAGAAAATAGTAAGAGGTTTGCCGGGCAAATGCCGGTCGAGATTTTGTCTGCAGGTCCCAACGCTTAAAAACAGTTGATTTGTTTTTATACCAGCAAAACTCAGCTTTTACCAGAGTTAGAAACCCGGGTAAAACCTGAGTTTTTTGTTTTGCATCACACGAGAGGGAGTTATCCCATTTTTATCCCATTAGACAGTTCGAAAAAGGAAGAGTATAATAAAAAAAGACCAGTTTCATCGTTTGGCCGTAGTTGATCATGAGGCGGAAGTCGTTCACGTTAAGTTGTTGCAATATTATGTAAGTGTGATTTTTTTCACATTTTAAAATATTATAAAAAAATTAAAAAATAAAAAAATCCAGCAGGAATTTTAAAAAATAAATTGAATAATTCAAACTATCAGAGTTGTGAACGTCGTGCGATAATGTAGGACAAAATAGGGGTCCGCACGAAAATCTAGGTGCGCATAGGCTTCTGAAAGATCGTTCGCGAAAAAAATGACTGACTTTCGTTTCTGTACTATATTTATACCATGCGCACGCGAAGTTGGAGAACAGAAATGATTGCCGGTAGTTAGTTTAAGGGGGTGTGTTAATTCCTGTAGCGTGAACGCCGAAATCAAACTGTCTTAAATAAAGGGAGGGCAATTAATGGCAAATGTAGTTTTTTCAGAAGATCGCGAAAATCAATTGATGAGTAAGATACGGTGGAAATTGGTTCCTTATGTTATGTTGCTTTACATTGTTGCAATGCTGGACCGGGTAAACATCGGCTTTGCTGCTTTGCAAATGAACAAGGAGTTGGGGATTAGCGCCAGTGCTTTTGGACTATTAGCCGGAATATTTTTTATTGCTTATTTCTTTTTTGAAGTGCCAAGTAACGTTATTATGCATAAAATCGGCGCTCGTAAATGGATCGCCCGGATCTTAATCAGTTGGGGTTTTGTCGTTATTGCCATGGGCTATGCGCAAAACGTGATGCACATTGGAATTTTGCGGGCTTTGCTTGGTGTTGCGGAAGCCGGATTTTATCCATGTATCATTCTTTATTTTACTTTCTGGTTCCCAACTAAACATTTTGCTAAAACCGTATCCCTGTTCATGGTAGGGATGGCGATAGCCAATATTATCTGCGGACCGATTTCGGCCTGGATTATGGACAATGTTCATTGGATGGGGATGTCCGGCTGGCGCTGGATGTTCATCCTGGAAGGAATTCCGGCCGTTATTCTAGGGCTTGTCACGTTGTTTGTTATGGTCGACAGGCCGGCGCAAGCCAAATTCCTGACGGCGGAAGAAAAAGAATGGCTGATCGCGAAATTGGAAGAAGAACATATTGCCAAACAGGCTAAAGTTGTTGTGGCTAACAAATGGGAAGTCTTCAAAAGCGGCCGCGTATGGCATCTTGCGTTCTGTTACCTGTGCTACGTTATGGCGTTGTACGGCCTTGGCATGTGGATGCCGCAGATTTTGCGCGGACTGGCAAAAGCCATGAGTTTGACCAATATCGGTCTTTTGTCCACGATTCCTTATATGGTTGCTGTTGTAGCGATGATTTATGTTGCCAAACGGTCTGACGCAAAACAGGAACGTCGTTATCATACGGCGCTGCCCATCGGAGTCGCTTTCTTCGGCCTCCTTGCTTTAACAATGACGACGGATTTGTACGTATCAATGCTGTTGTTGTGCGTTTGCCAAGCTGCGATTTATGCGTATGTCGGAACATTCTGGACGCTGCCGAATATGTACTTATCGGAAGCAACGGCAGCTGTCGGGATTGCGATTATCAACTCGTTCGGTAACCTGGGCGGTTTCTTCGGACCTTACGTTGTCGGGTTTCTTAAAGACTTTACCGGTTCCACTAATGCCGGCATGTACTTCCTGGCATCGTTCGCCCTCTTGGCTACGATTTCTGTTTTGGCGATACCGGCCAAACAGGTTAGCGCCAGTTCTTTAAAGAAATAACCCATAGCTAAAGACGAATTTTTATAAGCAGGAGCGTGCCTGGATAGGCATGTTCCTGCTTATCCATTTCTAATTTTTCTGTTCAGCTTATCCCAGCCGAGTCTCATAGCGAGTAATATTTTGCAAAACGGAATTTTATGTTTCATTTCACTTTGTAAAGCTGGACTTGGCGAACAAGGAATGAATAAAATTCTTGGCGAAAAACGGATTTCCTCATTATTGATAGATAGGGAAGATGGTAGGTATATGAAAAAAAAGCTGGCGCTGATTTGTATGGATCCCGATACGAAACGTGTGCTTTCCGACCAACTGATGACGCTATTGGATGATAATGTAAGTATTGAATGCTACAGTCTGCAGGAAGTGACGAAACAGCATATTGATGCCCAGGCAATCTTGATTTCCAATTATTATTTGCTGCCGGAGATCCATAAAAAATTCACATGGGAAGATTCTGCCGTAGTCATTAATGCGCGCCGATCCATCGGCAAAAAAGGGATCAAGGCTTTGTTGGCGATACCGAAGGGAAAACGGTGTCTGCTGTATGTAGGTAATCGGAGCTTATCACATTATATTATCAATTTAATCAAGTACCTGGGAATTAACCATATCGAATTGATCCCGGAGCCTGACAGCAGTATCAACTATGATTTCCATACGGTGGATTATATTATTAATGCCGGAAAGCAGGCATTGTCGAAAGATGTTCCGGCGATTGTTGTTGATGTCGGTATCTTGCAAATTGATATTACAACCTTGCTTGAGGTGTTATTTTCCCTTGATTTAACCAATACGTTGGCTTCGATTGTATCGGCCAAATATGCCGGGGAAATTATCGATCTGAGCAAGGAAGTCTCATTGGCGTTAGAACAAGTCACACAAACCAGCAAGATACTGGAAGTGGTTTTGCATAGCCATTTGGAAGGCATTGTGATGCTGGATGAAGAAGGGAAAATATTGGTTTGCAATGCAACCGCAGAAACGTTGTTTGCCCTGCCGCAGGCAAACTTAGTAGGGCAATCGTTTGTTAAAGAAAACGGATTTCCTTGGGATTGGACGGAATTGCAAATTGTCAACGACAGGGTTTTGCGGTTTAAAAATTTCAAACTGGTTGTCGATACACGACCTGTTGAAGCCCCCTGCGGACGGCTGGGAACGGTACTAACCTTCCGGGACGTTATAGAGATCCAGCGGCTTGAAGAAATGGTGAGCCGCGACCGGGCATTAAAGGGCCTGGAAGCCCGATTTTCTTTTGACAATATTATCGGCAATAGCAAGCCGCTTCAAACTGCGATTGCGACCAGCCGTAAGCTGGCGCAAGTGGATGCTACGATCCTGATTTATGGGGAGAGCGGCGTAGGCAAGGAATTATTTGCCCAGGCCATCCATAATGTCTCGAAGCGGAACAAAGGTCCGTTTGTCGGTGTAAACTTTTCGGCGGTCACTGAAACGTTAATGGAAAGTGAATTGTTCGGCTATGAAGAAGGCGCTTTCATCGGCGCAAAAAAAGGGGGCCGGCCTGGGCTGTTTGAATTGGCCTACGGGGGAACGATTTTTTTGGATGAAATCGGGGATGCCAGCCCTGCGTTACAAAGCCGGTTATTAAGGGTTTTGCAAGAGAAACAATTGATGCGGGTCGGCGGAACAAAAATCTTTCCGGTGGATGTGCGGGTCATTGCGGCAACAAACAAAAATTTGCCGGATCTTGTACGGAAAGGCTTGTTTCGGGAAGACTTATATTACCGATTAAATGTGTTGCCGTTGAACGTGCCTTCGCTGAGGGAACGGAGACAGGATATTCCTTTGTTAATGAAACACTTTTTTACCGTAAAAGGATTTTATAACGATGTCACGCCTGAAGCATGGCATGTGTTAACGGCCTATACATGGCCCGGCAATATTCGCCAACTGATTAATGTGGTGGAATACATATGCTGTACGGTAGGGTTGGACGAGGTTGTCAATACGGAAAAACTGCCGAAAGATATTTTGATCCCGGTTTATAAAGATCCTTCCCAGGCGGAGATTTATGAAGCCCAGCCCGGTGATCGGTTAGTATTTCCACAAGCAGAGGACAATACGGAATGTCTATTGGTTTTGCAGAAAATAGAAAGCCTTTTGCGTTCCAAGCGGTCGATAGGTCGGCGGAGTTTGGCGGAAGCTATCGAAGGAATGACGGAGGCGCGCGTAAGGTCGTGTTTGCGGACTCTTGGCGATATAGGTTATATTACGGTGAATGTTGGCCGCAGGGGGACTGCTATCAGTGCAGAGGGTATGCGGGTGCTTCGGAAATTGAAAACAGACGGCAAAGGCGATGCTTGATCATGGAGCGGGAACCCTTTTCGCCTTTGGCCTGAGGCTCAGCGCAGGAACTCCGTTAGGGCGGGTCTGCAGTCCGGAAGATGTTGCCGATGTCGTGCTGCCGTTATTACTGTCAACAGGGATGGTAACGGCAGCACGACATCG
>CAYUNV010000193.1:5860-6711 GCA_964446265.1 uncultured Negativicutes bacterium
CACTCGCGTGTAACGAAAGAAGAGCTGGACTTCATCAAATCGGACCAAGATCCTGGCGAGGTCGTGGATCAACCGAACGATTGGAAAACCATTTTTACCAATAAATCGGTTTGGGGCATATCGTTAACGTAGTTCTTCCATAATTACCTGTGGTATTTGTTCATGATCGGAAACGGTGTTACCGGAAGATTGATGTATAAAACCGGGTGGCAATGCAATGAACTTTTGAAATCCGGTAAAGTGGACATCAAGCCGGTAATTGGCGGAATTTATCCGTTAAAAGACTATGACAAGGCGTTTGAAGAGTTGAAGAACGGCGCGCCGGGCAAAATGATCCTGATCCCGTAAGAGATGTATCAATATAATACGATACAATATCAATCTATTCTATAATCAATTTCCGGATTATCCTGCCTGCGTTCTCGTTTCGTGTAGTATGGCAGGCAGGAATTATAGAATTTAACGCAGAAGAAGAAATCACTACGATAAGACCAAGGGTGTTTACTGGACAACATTACGATGAGGAGGTTTCTATGAAAAAAGTAATTATTCTGGGCGGCGGACCGGGCGGGTATGTAGCGGCGATCCGGGCTGCGCAATTAGGAGCCGAGGTTCATCTGGTGGAGAGTGAAAAATTAGGCGGCACTTGCCTTAATGTGGGCTGTATTCCCACAAAAGCAGTGTTGCATACGGCGGAACTTTACCAGGCCGTCATAAAAGGGGAGGGAATCGGCCTGGCAGCAGACAATATACGCGTGGACTGGCCGATGGTCATGCGACGGAAACAACAAGTCGTTCGGCGCCTGGTAGGCGGCGTTGACGGCTTGTTAAAAGCGAACAAGGTAACGGTT
>CAYUNV010000194.1:0-6625 GCA_964446265.1 uncultured Negativicutes bacterium
AGAGTTCAACTCTATCCTTAGCAACTTTTAACACAAACCATTCATTATTTTCCGGTTTGTTTTCAATGATAATCGCCTTAATGTCTAATCTAGCCAACAGTTGAGCAGCAGTGCCACCAGCGTTAGCCTCTTTAATACCACCGGTTAACGGACTTTTCCCGCCAACCGATAATCTGCCGGTATTCGGACCCATCGTGCCATTTAAAAGGCCACCACATACAATCAGCTTATTTTCAGGGCCCAAAGCATCACATTGAGGATCCACTTCATCGTTTAATATTTTTGCAATTAAGCTTCGGCCACCGTATAACGTATATTCTTCCTGAGGTTCTTCTAATGTGATTGATTTTGTATTGGTATTTACTCTCAATAATTTTTGCATACTTTTTCTCCTTATAATTCATTTCCATCACTACACATCTTAACTGAACTTACTCTGGACGTATCATATCAGGCGCAATGTATTGTTTAGACGTTCACACTACTTTGTTCCGGTTTAATCAATGGCGTTCCCAATGATAAAGTTTCTCTCCCGTAAGCTGTGTTAAGCGTTATTCCACAAGCAGTCCATATCAAGGTGATAATAGAGCCAATTAAGCAATATCCACCAGTAATAACAAGACCTTGTATTGCAAAAATATTGCCAATTCCCAACAGAAGGAAGAAAACATCTGTAATGATCATGAAAAGCCCAAAGGAAAGACAGGATCGCATTGAGGGACCTGTAAGCAAAATCAATATGACACCCATGACCAAGAAGACAAAACCATCGACTAGAGCCGTATCGGCCGGACCGATTTTTAAAAATTTTAATAAAGTTGAGCACGCGCCAAATACCATAAAGGCGCTAAAAGCTAACGTTATGTTCCCACCAACTATATCGCCACGCTTTAAATCAATAACTCCTGCAATTAATTGTACAAGTACGCCTGCAATACCAAAAGGCACGAGAAGGATAGCCATTCCAGGAGGTGCGATCCCAGTGATTACCGGGCAAAGAACTGCAAGATAGAAGGCCATTACCATCAATCCTGCCGGACCTCCGGTTGCAAAACTACTTTCTTTTTCAGGCATAGCATTTCACCATCCTTGAATTTTCATGCTTCTTCTTATCTTTTTTGCGCATCAAAGCCTTCGGAGATACGGTTGCAACCATATTCAGAAAGGATTTGATGCGCACGGTAAAAAGATCTTGAATAAGCTACCTGACGTTCACAAATTACACATTAATCGCACAAGCCCTGATTATCTGTTTAATCCTATGTTCCTTACATCAGGCATCATTTTGTGTCCGATTGTCTGCAGCTTGCGTGGCCAAATCCTTAAAAAGCTCTTCGTAAAACCTCTAAACAAGCTTCCTTCGTTACGGTTCTTGGGTTGAACTGCGACGGTATTTCCACTACGGCATCTTCAGCAATTGCATTAATTTTATCCTCTGTAACACCAACCGCACTCAATTTAGGGATTTTGACGGCATCAGCAAGATCCTGAACCGCAGCTATAACTTTTTTGATCGCTTCGTTTTGCGGCATCCCTTGTAAATCAAGTCCCATTGCAGTTCCAATTTCAATCGTTTTCTCAGGTACTTCAACAGCATTGTATTCCATGACATATGACAGGCAAGCTGCATTGGCAATTCCATGTGCTACGTTACAATGGGCACTGATCGGATGAGCAAGGGAGTGCACCATACCGACAAATGCGTTAGCAAAGGCGATACCTCCCAACAAGGATCCCAACTGCATATTCGCTCGGGCTTCAATATTAGTCCCATTATTCGTTGCCTCAACTATGTTTTGAGAAATTAATGAAATGGACCGCAATGCAAAATCATCAGTAGGAATGGAAGCATTATTAGCCGTATAAGATTCAATAGCATGAGTCAAGGCGTCCATACCGGTTGAAGCAGTTATCGACGGCGGCATACCTACCGTCATCAAAGGATCGCAAAGAGCCACTGCTGGAGCAACAAATTGGCCGGCAACGGCAACTTTCTTTGAAATTGACGGTACTGTGATAACGGAAAAAGGTGTTACCTCACTACCAGTTCCCGAGGTCGTCGGAATGGCAATCAACGGTTTTGCCGGAATCTTGACTAAATTCGGCGGGCCAGCATATAGGGTAATTGGGGACGGATTAGTCAATAAGATAGCGATTCCTTTTGCAGTATCAATGGAACTGCCACCACCAATTGCAACAACTACATCCGCATTGGCATTTCTAGCCAATTGAGCGGCTTCTTCAATCAGAACATCAGTCGGATTAGGAAGAACGCTATCGAACTCTACAACCTGCAATCCTGCCCCCTTGAGTGTTTCAACAACGCCAGCAGCGATTTTCGCTACGCCTTTGTCATAAACACAAAAAGCCGTTTTCGCTCCAAAATTGAGAGCTACTTCTCCTGCCTTTTTAGAAACACCTTCACCAAACTGAATAAAAGGGGGAATACTTAACATAAATTCCATTTTACAGACCTCCTATTTTTGTTTTTGGGGAACTTTTAAAAACGGATTTCTTTTACGGGGTACCATAAATAAATTCCATTCACTAAACTCCCTTCGAATTTTGGTTTTACGATGTTACTTCGCTTGCAATATGGTTATATTGCAAATATCATGCCACATATGCAAAGGGATTTCATCGTCTTCCCTTCTCTTCAAACAGACATCATATCTCATTTTATATATTGCATAAAGTTCCATAATTCACGCAGCCTGTATAGCTTAATTCTACTGATCTTTCCAACTCATCCGCCTAATTTTAGACTTTCCGCGGAACTTACCTTGCAGAGAAAATATGTTTTTGTTGCCCGCTAAAAAAACTATATTTTAATTTCAACAGGCTCTGCAAACAGCATTTCGTTACTAATCAGTCAGCCGGCAATGAGTAAGAATGTGTAAAATTTCTTGACATAGTTTTGTTTGATCTAGTTTTTTTACAATGCCGCCTTCTTGCAGCGGATTTGAAATACAAGAGCGGCACTCACATATGTGAGATGCCGCTTTTCAATAGTACTGCCGCCATTTATTTGCTCTAAATAATACAAATAATAGGCCTGCTTCCTCATCAATATCCCCCGAAACAGGCAAACCTATTTTACTTCACCGGAAGCCTCCACATATCTTTGGAATTTTTCCCGAACCTTTTTACTATTGTTGATTTTATTATATAAAGTTGGTCTGCTAATTCCCATACGTGTTGCTATTTTGCTTAGATTGCCAGCTTCCTCGTCGAGTAATAATTCTATTAATATTTCCTCGCTAATTTTCATTAAATTATTCGAACTGGGTTTAGTATTTTTTATATCATACAATTTACTCTTGAGGCTTCTATATTGATATGCTTGAATTATTTTTTCCGGTAAGTAGCTTAATGTCAGTTCTTTTGCGTCTCCTAATAATACCACTGTTCTTTCAATTACATTGTACAATTCACGCACATTACCCCGCCAATGATGGTACGAAAGTGCATCGAAGAATTCCGGATCAATTGAAAATTCTTTCATAGTTAATTCTTCGGCAAATTTATTTATAAAGTGCTTGGCCAAAAGCGGGATATCATCCGATCTTTCGTGTAAAGCCGGCAGCTCAATAATAAAAGTACTAATTCTGTAATACAAATCCTCGCGAAAATTCCCATTATCAGCCTCTTGCAGCAAATCTTTTTTTGTTGCTGAAATAAGCCTTACATTTATAGGTATTTCTTCCACTCCGCCAACTCGGCAAATTTGATTGGTAGAAAATGCACGCAATAATTTAATTTGCATAGGCACAGGCATACTTTCAATTTCATCTAAAAACAAAGTGCCACCAGACGCTAATTCTAACTTGCCGACTTTCCCATTTTTTAGAGCGCCGGTAAACGCGCCTGGAGCATAACCAAACAATTCACTTTCAACTAATTCATAGGGGATAGCTCCACAATTGATTGCAACAAAAGGTTTGTCCTTTCTTACACTTGCGTTATGAATGGCTTGGGCAAACAATTCTTTCCCTGTACCACTTTCTCCAAACAATAATACGGTCGAAGATGCTTTAGCAATCTTTTGCGACAAATCTTTGGCTGTCTTAATGGCGGTATTATTGCCAATAATATCATCAAATGTATATGTTGCCCCATTTCCAAGGACCTTTTGTTTCTCTTTTGCTGCTGGTTCCAGAAAAATAATTTTTTCTTCCAAAAGATTATTAGGTCGCATTAATTTTTTAGTGGAAACCAAAAAATTTTTCTTGATATTGTGAACATCTAAATATATTTCTTTATTTTCAAAATATCCCTTTCCAAAACTCTCCAATGCCGAAATGACTTTTAACAATTCTTCTTTACTGTTTTTCCCATCAATTTTCAACATATCAATAATTCTATTGTTGTAACACTTTATTTCACCCCTATGATTCAGAAAAACGATCCCCTGCGGCAAATCATTAATGGCCGAAGCATAGGAATCTAATTCCTCCAAAGCTTCTATAATAAATGATATATTCGCCAGAAAAGTTACTAGATATAACGTTTCTATTGTGTGTTTCTTACTGTAACTATAGATATTTATTGCTCCGAGTATTTCTCCTTGACTATTATGAACAGGAGCTGCCGAGCAATAAACATTGTGAAGATAATAATTATAATGTTGTGGCCCTAATATTTGTATTGGTTTGTTTTCTCGCAATGCTAGATTGACTGCATTAGTTCCGACATGTGTTTCGGAAACATCTATGGGAACCGTGTATTTTGCACTTGATTCCTTACGCAAATAAGCTGCATAACCGATTAACTGAACATGTTTTGCATTTTTATCAAATAACTGAATGATCCAGCCTTTTTCTCTTGCTAAATTTTGTAATTCTACAATAACGTCACCGAATCTACTGACTAACGTTTTTCGATTTGCAATCTGTGTTCTAATATCTTCCACCGATAAATATTGTTGCAATGAGAAGTAAGGATCAACCCCATATTCCATGCTTCTTTGCCAGGATTCAAAAATTTGTTGCGAAACTACGCTAGTATTTACCAATTTACCTTTAATAAAATTCTTCCATTCATCCTCAATCCTATCGAGTTTTATTGAAGATATTTCGTCGGCAAGCTTTCCATCCCTTAAAAGTTCAGTAAAATTTTTTTGTAAATTTCCGGAAGTCTTGTTCACCACCGCAGAAACCGCCTCCATTTACATTTAGGTGTTGCGAAAATCTCCTCACATGACAATATCATCAACCTGTACCTTATATAACCAGAATATAACTAGATTCATATTTGGTCTGGTCCAAAAAGATCCTCCAAATTCCGGCATCGATTTAGCCGCAAAATTCAATGAATTTGAAATTTATAAGTATAATTATATACCAAATATACAAAGATATGAAAATTATTTTCAAACTATCTCTTGAATAATATCATTGACTAAACCTTTCATGCGCATCTATTCAACCATTTTCATAACTTTATACAGAATTTATTGCAGACCCTTTCTACGGCTTTGCTGTGCCCTCTTTTAGGAAAACGCTTATGATTCTTTCGTGCTGCAATTTTTTCTCCGGATATCGCTTCTTTCTAGGTCATTTTCCCACTATTGGGCGTCAAGTTTCCGAGAACGTACTTTTAATGTGGTTGGCTAGACCCACATTATATTTTAGCAGGGAATTTTTTCGACAAAAGTCAAAACTATCGGTTCCGCCGCCTGAATCTGTGGTTTATTTCGAACACTTAACCATAATTTGTAGACTTAATACTGCAAAAGCAGTATTAAGTCTACAAATCGGCACACCGATTATTCCATGGCAATAAAGCTTGCGATAAGAGTCTCGTTTTTATACTAATGAAAAAGATGCCTCGAACTCAAATTTCACTTTACAGATTATCATCACTGCTCTCCTAAAAAAGATAGGTGACCTCCGCAACCAAGTAAGTATTGTCTCTCTTTCCATCATATGATTTTAACGGATTATACTTGATATCTAAAACACCTTGAGGAAATATTGTTGTTTCAAAGCCGTACTCGAAACCTTTAATATCATCAGCTTTGCCGCCGGCAGGAGGAGTGGTTTGGTTCCATGTAGATGTCAAAACTGAATTCGATTCAAAATCAAATCCTTTCTGAGCTGATTTGTACATGACCCAAGCGCCGCTAGACCCAACTATCTTTGGATCTGCGTTCCCATGTTTCAATAAAAGATACCAAGCTTCTGCTGCTTTTCCATTATTTTGGCTACGGCTATAGCTACTATCATTTGATCCAAATTCGCCACTTAATTTAATTCCTTGATTCCCTTTAAATGTAAAGCCAACTGCTGAAGTTTTGTATTCGTCACCCCTCTGACCATTAAACTTGTCTTCTAAATAAGCATAACTAAAATCTAAATTTTTATTAGCAACATAGGTAATATCACCATAAAGGTAATCGCGATAATTGCCATATGATACTGCTGCCGCTCTGACCTTCACTACATTGCCAAAACCTACTCGTACTCCGTCTACATACGGGGTCCAGAACAATAAGCCTTTGCCAAGCAACTCTCCCATACGGCCAACACTAATTTCGTTAAACATGCCTATATTATTGCCCGATAAATATCCAACATTAAGGGTCGGGGTGGTTTTATCCGGAGCTCCGATAACACTTTCAACA
>CAYUNV010000195.1:0-2099 GCA_964446265.1 uncultured Negativicutes bacterium
TAAACGGGAATTGCGGCAGGAAAAGATACAGCGTCTGGTTAAACCCGGACAGTCGGTCGCGATCGCTGTGGGCAGCCGAGGCATCGACAATATCGTCGCGATAATTAAAAATACCGTAGACTTTTTACGTCAGATGGGGGCGATGCCTTTCATCGTCCCGGCTATGGGCAGTCACGGCGGTGCTACGGCTACCGGTCAGGTGGAAGTTTTGCACAACTACGGCATTAGTGAACAGACGGTTGGGGCACCGATCGTCTCCTCTATGGAGGTAGATTTGATCGGTGAAACATCAGAGGGCATCCCCGTTTATATGGACAGAAACGCTCATGCTGCCGATATGGTAGTTTTGATCAACCGTATCAAGCCACACACCAGCATGCGGGGCGATATCGAGAGTGGACTTTGCAAGATGTGTGCTATTGGCTTCGGCAAGCACATAGGATGCTCAAGGCTACATGAGGAAGGATGGCCTCGTCTCAGTAAAACCATAACCGATGTAGCCAGGGTTTCCTTGGCAGAGGCAAATATCGGATTTGGGTTGGCCTTGCTGGAAAACGCTTATGATAAGACGGTTATGGTCAAAGGATTGACCAAGAGCGAAATTCTGCAGGAGGAACCCGCTCTGCTGGTTAAGGCAAAGGCGATGATGCCCCGCTTTTTCCTGCCGGATATCGATGTCCTGGTGATTCAGCAGATTGGTAAAGACATCAGTGGCGCCGGGATGGATCCGAATATTGTCGGCAGGTCGGCGCCGATAGGAAAAGTGATTGGTTATGAAGGACCAACTATCAAGCGGATAGTCGTACTTGATCTCTCCGAAGCTACACATGGCAATGGTTGCGGCATAGGTAATGCCGACTTTACGACAATGAGTGCATTTCGCAAGCTCGATTTTACAGCGACGTTCGCCAACATCATCGCTGGCAGGGCGCCTGAGTCCGGGCGGATACCAGTTTTCCTGGAAACCGAGCGAGAGGCAATAATAGCCGCATTGAAGTGTTGCAACCATATTGACGAAACTGGCCCGCGAATTGTTCGCATCAAGGATACACTTCATCTGAGCGAGATTGAGATATCAGAAAATATGTTGCCTTTAATTCAGGATAACCCAAAAATCGAGATCATCGGATAATGGTAGAGTCACTTCAGGGTTTTGCGGGGCTCAGTTGCGCTTAAATTTGTATAAAGTGAGAGGAGAAAAGGTGATGGAGGAAACTTATAAAATACTGGTGATAAACCCTGGTTCGACATCTACAAAGGTAGCCGTTTTCGAAAACGAAGTTGAGGTCCAGTCGAAAAACTTGGAGCATACGCGGGAAGAACTCGCTAAATACGAAGTTTTCAGTGACCAGTATGCCATGCGGAAAGAAGCCGTGTTGAATTTTTTAAGAGAAAATAATTTATCACCCAGCCAATTATCGGCCATAGCTGCGCGAGGGGGTACTTTCGGATCGGTAAAGGGTGGGGCGTATGTAATTGATGACAAACTGGTAGAGGCGTGTCGAACGCCGAAAACCAACCATGAGTCCAATCTGGCAGCCATCATCGCCTATGATATAGCCCAGGAGTATAATATTCCCGCATACATTTACGACGCTATATGTGTTGATGAAATGATCGATATCGCACGTATATCTGGTATGCCCGATGTGGAGAGGGATTCTCGCTGCCACGTGCTGAACACGCGGGCGGTCAGCATAGCCGTAGCGCAGGAGATGGGTAAAGCGTACGAAGACGTGAATTTTATTGTTACCCATATGGGCGGTGGTATCGATACGATTTTGCACAGCAAAGGGAAAATAATCGATATTTCATCTGATGATGAGGGAACATTTTCACCGGAAAGGTCAGGCCGGGTTCCTTTGAAGAAGCTAGTCAAACTTTGTTTTTCCGGCAAGTTTGACGAAAAGGCGATCCAGAAAAAAATCAAGGGCAACGGTGGCCTGGCAGGCTATCTAGGGACCAATAGTGCCGTAGAGGTGGAAGAGATGATCAATAAAGGCGACGAAAAGGCAAAGCTGGTCTATCGCGCAATGGCATACCAGATCGCGAAGGATATCGGTTCGCTGGCTGCTGTCGTCGACGGGAAAGTGGATTGT
>CAYUNV010000195.1:2109-6598 GCA_964446265.1 uncultured Negativicutes bacterium
CGAGTTTATAGCCCCTGTCAGAATTGTGCCCGGAGCTTTTGAAATGCAGGCGTTAGCCCAGGGCGTTGTGCGGGTGCTGGACGGCAAGGAAACGGCGCATAGCTATTGATGGACGGCTGTGGATAATCTGTTCTAACATTTAATGGAATTAAAAACCAGTAAATACACGGCTATTAGGATATTTTTAGCGAATCTCTACGCATGAGAAATAATGAAGAAAACGCTAGACAATTAAGGGAGGTACAGAAATGTATAAGAATTTCGACGATATTATTGCTAAAGCCAAGGCTATGGAACAGAAGCTCACCATATCAGTTTCCGTCGCCAATGAGAAAAAGTTGCTGTTGGCAGTAAAGAAAGCTGTCGAGATGGGGATCTGCAACGCTATACTTGTTGGCGATAAGTCGAAGATTTTGCCGATTATGAATGAAATCGAATTTGAGGAGTCGGCTGCCCAAATTATTGACCAACCTGATGATCTCACAGCCGCTCTCCAGGCCGTAGAACTGGTCAGCAGCGGTAAGGCCCATGTACTGGTGAAGGGAATAATAAATACGAGCGATTATTTGCGGAGTGTATTGGATAAGAAAGTAGGTTTACGAACGGGTCGTCTTTTATGCTTAATGGCTACTTATGATATCCCGGGACAAAACAAGCTGCTTTTCATCGCAGACGGCGGCATGGTGATTGCTCCCGCCCTGGAAGAGAAAGCGCAAATTTTAACAAACTGCATTCCCACGCTTCAAAATATGGGTATCGAAAAACCGAAGGTGGCAATTCTGACGGCGAATGAAAACGTTGACCCGAATATGCCAGCGACGGTGGATGCCCAGGCACTTGTCGAAATGGGCGAAAGAGGTGAACTCCCGGAAGCAATCATAGAAGGGCCTATTGCCTTGGATGTTGCCATGAATCCCGATGCCGCAAAGACAAAAGGTATTGCAAGTAAAATTTCCGGGGACGTAGATTTAATTCTCGTGCCCAATATGGAGGTCGGAAACAGCCTGGGGAAAGCAATTGGGTATTTTGGCAAAGGGAAGATGGCAGGTATCGTCCTTGGAGCGAGAAATCCGGTTGTCCTTACTTCACGGGCAGCTTCCCCCGAAAATAAGTTTACATCTATCGCCCTCGCACTATTGGCGTATAAAGGATAACCAATAGAAGAATATCTGACATGCTAAGTATTTCGTAAACTGTTGGCTAATAAGAAAATAGCAGGGGGTATTGGAACGTGAATAAGAGACTCATGTTTATGGTATTGTTAGTTGGTACCATGGCGTATGTAACTACTTTTGTCGATCGCTTTACATGGCCGGTAATTATGCCGGTCGCTTCCAAGTTTCTCGGACTGAACAACGCTCAATCCGGCAGTTTCCTCTCTTTCTTCTATGCCGGCTACATACTTACCCAATTGCCGGCCGGGCTTCTGGTGGACAGGTTAGGTTACCGGAGAGTGCTTCTCTGGTCGCTGCTGTGCCTGACGGTCACTACCTCGTGCATGATGTTAATCCAAAATTATACGCAAGGGTTAATTGTCCAGTTTCTCATGGGGATAAGCTCTGGAGCAGAGTTCGCGGCGTGTCTTCGAGCGATTTACGAATGGTTTCCGGTAAAAGGACGCACGACCGCCGTCGGTGTATTCATGACAGGATCGTCATTCGGCTTGGCAATCGTTAATCTGTACGCACCGGCTGTCACCAATGTATACGGTTGGAAGGCGGCTTTCCTGGTGTCGGCCATGTTTCCTCTTGTCTGCTTATTGCTGGCGTACATATGGATAAGAACCCCGCCAGCCGAACCGGGGAGCGAGACGGTGGTCAAACCGATCGCCCGGCAGCCCGTAAGTTTTTGGCAGGATATTCTAGTACTGCTGCGGAACCGAAATCTCATGATAGTCGGCATATCCGGTTTTTGCGCCATGTCAGCCACCCTCGGGGCAAAAATATGGGCAAATAACTTCTTGGTTAAAGGCTTGCACATATCGCTGGTCGACGCGGGAGTTTTCGTGTCGTTGTTTGGCGTAGGCGCCATAGTAAGCAAGACCCTCGCTGGAGTTATTGCCGACGTGACCGGCATCAGAAAGCACATATTAGGATTTTGGATGGTTTTAAGTATGGTTCCGGTGATTGTGATTTATGGGATGAATACAAATATTACCATGCTTTGGATACTGACTCCGCTTTTAGGGTTATGCGCTTCATTGTTCACAACAATTTTTACGGCGCTTGCCTGTGAGGTTGTCGAACCGCGATACATGGGATCTTCCGTCGGTCTGGCAAACACCATGTGGCAATTGGGAACTATGGTTACATCCTTTACTACCGGATTAGTCATGGACCTTACCGGCAGCTATGCCCTAGGCTTTATGTCTCTTGCAATAGCACCGGCTATCGGCGCCCCCCTTCTGCTTTTGATGCGTATGGAGAAGAAGAAGGACGAGGTTGTGAACGGGTAAGATGCTGTTGTGGTCATAAAGCGAAACTCTCTTGCCTGCAATCCCCCTGCACTCTAGTTTGGTGCGTATTCACGTAAGGTGGCGGAGTACTTGCCTTTGTGCATCAAAACTATACCGGCAACACTTTGGAGAGGCCTCTGGACTCAACTGCTTAAAAGCTCCATAAAAGCCGGGAAGCAACTTGATATGCTTGCGGCTTTGCTGGTTACGGAACTGCCCTTATCGGACAGAGTTTCTTTTCATCCTTCTTCGTACCTTTTGTGGGGCCTTAGTTATCTTGATATGGCGGTTTGTCGGCTGTTCTTCTGTTACGGCAGGGAGTGCGGTATAATTAATCAAAAGCGAGGAGGTGAGCGGGGCGGATGTGCCCCCGAAACATGAAAAATGTTCAGTTTAGTGCTTTGGCGTTGGATGTTGATGTGTTCGGCGCGGCAAGCAGGATATATCCAGTACTGGTGTGGGATGAGGATGGGGCCACGTTGATTGACGCCGGTTATCCGGGCACTTTCGCTCAACTTAGGGCGGCTGTGGAAAGGGAGATACGGTCCTTCGGCAGAGTCGACCGGGTCGTTTTGACCCATCAGGATTGGGATCATATTGGCACTGTGCCTGATATCATCCAGGCCCTGAAAGGGCAAGTGCAGATTTTAGCTCATACGGCTGAGAAACCATATTTGGAGGGTGTTATCCCTCACTGTAAGCTGACGCCTCAATGGATAGCCGCAAGAATTCAGGCGCTGCCTGCGCCAATGCGGGAAAACGCGGCTGAGGTATTTGCCAATCTGCCAAGGTTTCAGGTGAGTCATGCGCTCCAGGACGGGGAGGTTTTGCCTGTTCATGGAGGGATCGAGGTAATCCACGTTCCCGGGCATACTCCGGGCAATGTGTGTCTGTATGTGCGGTCCAAGCGCCTCCTCATTGCGGGGGACCAACTGAGGGTTGTGGACGGTGCGCTAGTAGGACCGGCTGCGGAGCATACGCCGGATATGGTGGCCGCGCGGGAGTCGCTCAAAAAACTGCTCAAGTATGATATTGAGAGCGTCGCTTGCTACCACGGTGGCGTTTATACAGCGAATGCGGCGGCTAGGATTAGCGAGCTGGCGATGTGAAGGTTGCAACCTTATCTGGCAATGCATGGAAGATCGTGTGATAATTTTATTACATTTTACCAAGGATTTACCATTAGCAGTTGAGCCTTGTGTAGCCTACTTTGCCGATAAGGTAGCATTGTTAGATGTTATCATGTAACTGTACTAAAATTACAATTAAAAAATATGAGGCATTATCTCTGTGGTGTTTTGAATAATTACAGGGATAATGCTTTTTCTGAACAGTTTTTATAAAGCTACTATAATTGAAGGACGGCTACTGAAAACGGGACGGTAGCAGTCAGGGGCTATCTTTGCGTTCTTTTAACTTGACTTTACGGCGTTTCGGAGTGATGCATAGTACGGAACTTTGATAGTGAGGGGAAGCCATATGAGGGACAGAATAATTTTAATGAAGGCGAGCGAAAAAATTTATGGAAGTTTTACCTATATATCGTGGAATGTGCAAGTATTTTATTGATAGCACCAATGTGCATGGTTATTGTTTTCTTAAAGCTATAACAATTCGCGATGAACTTAACCCCGGCGATTGCCTTGATTGTTCTAAATTTGACGACTCTGTTAAGAGTGAGTATCTCCAACAACAAATTAATAAACGTACTAAATGGTTGCGGTAATATTTTAAATCCGACATTAAAAGAAGAACTTTAATTTAAATATGTAAATAAATCATTACTCTAAGAAAAACTTACGCCCGTGCAATAAGGGGGTCGAACCTTTCCGCAAAACTGCAATTTCGCGTATCAGTATCACATTCCCATCAAAACACAGTATGTCTGTGGGAACATATTAAGAACAAATTGCCGTTGTACCTGATAAGTAGACATTGAATAGGATACGGTTGTGGATCAGCGTAGCAAAACAAATCCAGTCTGAGTAGGATGGGTTTTGTTTACTGTTTCCCATAAAAATGTAGGGAAACTTT
>CAYUNV010000196.1:0-794 GCA_964446265.1 uncultured Negativicutes bacterium
GGCAGCCGAAGTTATGGATATTGATAACAGAGGGAAAATCACCGGCTTGTTCTAAGAAACTTGCTATTTACCGGAACGTTTTTGATAGTGGCATTCTGGTGAATGGCGATAAGTAATGTATTACAAGGTTTAGCGAATATCGTCATTTGTGAATAATAAGATAGTTCATCGAATATGGGTGATTGACAGTTAATTTGTAATTAAGATATTATATTAATTACAAATTAACTGTATTATAAAACGATTTAAATCATTTCATATAGAGAGGGCCGTCAAAATGAGCGATTCCTATGCAGTTTTACAATCAGTAGAGAAAGCATTAATTATTCTAGAAGCTTTAACCCATGTGGAAGAAATTGGGATAAGTGAGTTAAGTAGAGACTTTGGGTTGAATAAAGCTACAGTATATCGTATTTTGACCACATTACGGAAACAAGGATATGTCGAACAAACAGCCTCGGAAAAGTATAGATTAAATTTTAAATTGTTTGAAATGGGAAACCGGATGGTTAATCAAATTGGGATACGTCAAACTGTGCGGCCATATTTGGAACAGTTAGCGATTGCTACCAGGGAAACTGTGAATCTGGCTGTATTAGAAAACTATTCAGTGATCTACATTGATCGAATTGAGAGTCGTGAAACTTTGCGAATAGGACTTGATATAGGGTCGCGATTTCCTGCGCATTGTACTGCATTGGGGTTGGCTATTTTAGCGTACCTTAATCCTCTTCAAGTGGATGAACTGTTAGTTGAGGCGGATCGGGCCGGAGAAATTATTAAGTACACGAAGA
>CAYUNV010000196.1:804-6565 GCA_964446265.1 uncultured Negativicutes bacterium
GAAATCTCTAAGCACCTTTGAAGACATTAAAAACGAATTGAAGCTTGTTAATGATCAGGGTTATGCAATTGATAATGGGTACTATTTGCAAGGTATTCGTGCTATAGGAGCACCCATATTTAATCATACTGGCCGAATAAGTGCTTCCATAAGTATTGCAGCTCCAGCAATACGCTTAACGGATAATTTGCTGTCAGAATTTATACCCCTTATAAAAGAAGCATCCAGGAACATTTCTCTGAAACTGGGGTGTCCCAGAAATCTTTTACCCTCAGCATTAGGATAATGAACGATGAAAAGAATACGATTATAAGCCGTTCCACGGGGGCGGTTTTTTATTGTTCTATAAACCATTTTCCTTCATCACAAAACAAATAAACTTCCTTGCCACAGATCCGGCAGGTATATCGTAATCCCTGGCCGCCGCCTTTCAGTGAAGCTGCCAGCCGGATATCCAGCACACGATCAATTTCGTACTTATTACCGTCTAATCAAGTCAGGTTTATTGGCTGGATGTTTCCATTAACATCATGCTTTGCAATGATTTCTACGAAAACTTTGCCCATCATTATCATCTGCCTTATAAGTTTATATCTAATCTCGCTTGGTGGGTAATCCGATGAAAAAAGAATATCGGTAAATCATTTTCACAAGGCTTCCGGAATATCAGAAGCTTTTTCGTTTAATTTTCACAAATTATTCACGATATTGTCACGTTTTTGTGTTATATTATTTACAAACGATTGTGATTGGGAGGTCATGAAATGCGCCAATTTTTAATTCCATTATTAGTTTTGTTTTTGTTGAATTTATCCTCGGTATCGTTTGCTGCCAATAAAGGGCAAGATGACGATCAGCAAAAACACCATAAGCAACAGCAGCAACATCAAGAAAAACAGAATTATAACCAGCAACAGCGTCAAGAAAATCATCACCAAGATCAACAACACAATGAAGACCGGCGTGATTATCAGCAGGGTCATCACGATTGGTCAAATTCAGCATATGATAATGAAAATTGGCGCCACTCAGAAAGACGATTTGAAGGGTCATTTCCTTTCGGTTGGCACGATTCGCACGAGCACTATTATGGGGATCGCATTGACCATGACGAATGGGCCGGCCGGTTCCCTGGATTGCGTCCTTATCAATGGCGTGGTGAAGGTTTCTGGTACCATAACAAACATGTAACGGATGCAGTGTTATTTTACAACGATTCGGATGAACTGGTTAGCGTAGGGTTTATGCATGACGGCTTGTTTATTTTAATCCGTGACGACGGGGATAGTTATGAAAATAATGACTCTTTCTTTTTGGCATGGTGGAGCCGGTAAAATTTATTCCTAAAAATAGGATTAGATTGTATTGCAAAATATGTAAAAATATTGTAACATTGTTTTGTGAATATTATATTTGGCAAACCCGTCGAAAGACGGTGACGCAAAGCCGTGGATCTAAGGACCCTCAGTCTATGATTGCCAGGTTGCTGCTTTAAAAGAAGTAATATTTAAGCACTAACCTTCTTCTGAGAGGCTAGTGTTTAATTTTTATGTTATGTTTTTGAAATGACCAACGTTATTGGAGTTATAAACCGAAAAAGTATTTAAGGCGCAAATGCTTCAATCAACTGTTAACGGCAATCCGCGTAGAAAATAATATTTACAAAGAAGTGGTATTGTTAAATAAACCTACAGTAAAGGGGAATGGATGACTATGAGATCTACAGGAATTGTTCGCAAGGTTGATGAACTGGGGAGAGTGGTTCTTCCAATTGAGTTGCGGCGTACACTCGATATCGCAGAAAAAGATGCACTGGAAATCTATGTCGACAACGACCGAATTATCCTCCGGAAATACGAGCCGAATTGTTCGTGTATATTATGTGGGAATGGAAATGAGGTTATCAATTTTAAAGGCAAAAACGTTTGTAAAGCATGTCAGGCTGCTTTGACGCAAAAATAAGTGGTTAATCCGAATTGCTAATTATCTAAAACACATTATCAATAAAATGGAAAAACAGATATTGAGAAGATTGGATAAAATAGTAGAAAGCCCGGCTTGTCGGCAGGCTTTCTACTGTTTTATTCATATACTATTCTTTGTCATGCGGAATATGTTCAAGAATATAGGGGAAAACTTCGGCGGGTGTAATATTTAAGGCGATCGCAAATTCTTCATGCAATTGTTTTTCGACGGCAGCCATCATATCCTCGTCCGCCTTGGCAAATTTTTTATTGGCAGCGATTTTATTTTTCTTTTTCCAATACAGTGATTTTATAATTTTTATTTGTTCTTCGATGTTGCCGTTTTTAGCGGTTTTAAACATTTCATTTCTTTGTTTGTCGCTTTCAATTGCAATAATTTCTTTTTCTGGCAAAGAGGCTATCAAAGATAGAACATCTTCGCGGCTCATGACCGGTCTTAGCAATTTATTTTGCTTTTTTACCGGAATTTTTATCGTGATATTGTTTTTGTAAACAGGGTGTAAAACATAATAACTTTCGTTTTCGTCGCTAAATGCAGAGCATTCTTGTTGAATGTCCGTAATTTTATATGTTCCCATCAAACCATATACAACATAATCATTCACTTTAAACACAACAGTACCTCCTTGCGGTCATTTGGCTTCGTAGAAAAGAATGAGGGCTTTTTGCAGCCATTACTATGCCAGAGAAACTACATCTTTTTATTAGTATACCAAATATTTCATTTTTGCTGTAATAGCTTTCCTGAAACAAAAAATCACCAGGATGCTGTTTTTCTTTATCGTTAGAAATCTAGCACGATCTTGAGGACATGGCTGGCTTCAAGTAATTAATTGCAACCGTACTTTTTACAAAAAAAATAATTCAGAATAATCAGATAAAATATCAAATTGCAATTTACTCGAAAATATCCTAGGTGTATAATTTGAAGAGAGAAAAATATCGCTGGAGTTTAGGGGATACAGTATGAGCAAACTTACCCAAAGGTAGGGACGCAAAGCTATGGGTCTAAAAGCCCAGAAGTACTGGACTCATGATTGCCAGGCTACGCCGGTTTATACGGCTGTGCCCTGGCAATTTTTGTTTTGCCGGCAGAAGGGAGGTTTTGCTTATGAATGTTTCATGAATTGCTATTGTAACGGATTATCACCACTCGCCCAGAAAATGTAGAGAGGAGGAAAAGAAAGATGGATAGCACACGGGATGGACTCCGGTGCCGCAAACCGAGTCTAGTGCAAAAGATTCTGGCTTCGGTTACTGCGGTTCTCTTGATGGCAGCGTCCACAACTGGAGTGTATGCCAATCCCACAGGCGGCACAGTCACTACAGGTTCAGGCAGCATTGTCCAGAATGGCAGTACAACGACGATTAATCAAACGACCAATAAATTGGGCATCAATTGGCAAAGTTTTAGTATCGGCGCTGGTGAAAAAGTTGTTTTTCAGCAGCCTACGGCAGCTTCCGTTGCCTTAAACCGGGTCTTAAGCACCCAGTCTTCCGCAATCTATGGCCAGCTTAGCGCAAATGGGAAAGTCTTTTTGATCAACCCAAACGGACTGTTGTTTGCGCCGACGGCGCAAGTCAACGTCGGCGGCCTGGTGGCGTCTACTTTGAATATCAGCGATAGCAATTTCTTAGCAGGCAACTATGCTTTTAATGGGACTACGGGTTTCGTTACTAACCAGGGAAGCATGAAGACGGCCAATGGCGGCTATGTCGTTTTGCTTGGGCAGCAGGTTAAAAACGAAGGGACTATTGTTGCTAATTTGGGAACCATAGCCCTCGGAGCTGGAAAGTCGGTCACGATGAGCATCGACGGCAAAGGCCTTGTCAACCTGGCAGTCGGTCAAGCGGCTGCCAACGGCAGTGTGGCCAACAGTTCCCTTCTACAAGCAGATGGCGGCAGGGTGGTCATGACCACCCAAACCTACGAGGTGTTGACGGGCTCGGTCGTGAATAACACTGGCCTTATCAAGGCCACGAGCGTTAAAATCAACTCCAGCGGCGACGTAATGCTTTGCGGATCGGTCAGCATAAATGCTGCCAATGGAAATCTCGATGTAAGCGCGAACCGCAATATCGCTATTGCTGCAGCGATCACGAATAGCGGGAATAATGCTGTGGTTACGTTGAGATCAGGTAAACAGGGCGACGGCATAGGGACTGTCAATTTTTACAGCGGTGGAACAATTACTCAGGGCAGTACGGGAAAGACGACAATCTACTATAATCCGTCAAGTTATGTGGCCCCGACCGATTATTCGGGGAATATCAGCGGCGGATCATTGACCGCCTATATGCTGGTGAATACTGTAAATCAATTGCAAAACATGAATATCAACTTATCAGGGACTTACGCGTTGGGAAGAAATATAAATGCGGGTGCAACAAAATATTGGAATAGCGGTGCGGGCTTTGTGCCGATTGGCACTGCGGCAGATCCCTTCATGGGAACGTTGAATGGTAACTGTTATAGCATTAGCAACCTGTACATCAATAGGCCAACTGAAAGCGGAGTAGGATTATTCGGAAATATATTTGCTGGCACTATAACGAACATCGGGTTGAATAATATATCTGTAACAGGCAACTCTGATGTTGGCGGTTTGGCTGGTTATATCGAGGGCTATATAAATAACAGCTATAGCACGGGTACCGTGAAAGGAACATATGCGGTTGGAGGCTTGGTTGGCGTTAAAATCGGCGGCAACATCAACAACAGCTACAGCGCGGGAACAGTATCTGGGGATAACGATGTTGGCGGTTTGGTCGGTGAGACGGTTCATGGTAGCATAAACAATAGTTATAGTATGGGTGCAGTGACCGGTGTAAGTGAGATCGGTGGTTTGGTCGGGTTTAACGAAGAGAACGACATTAATAACAGCTACAGCGGGGGTGTGGTAACCGGAGGATCAATGGTTGGCGGATTGGTAGGAATAAACTTCGGTGGCATCATCAACAATAGTTATAGCAAAGATGCCGTGACGGGGTATATTGCTGTTGGCGGTTTGGTAGGGAAAAATATTTATGGTAATATCAGCAACAGTTACAGCACAGGAAACGTATCCGGTGATGACTCTTATACCGGCGGTTTAGTTGGGCAAAGCGATAGCGGTAGCATAAACAATAGTTATAGCACTGGCGCGGTATATGGCGATATCGGTGTTGGTGGTTTGGCAGGGTCTAATGGTGGTGTTATAACTAATAGTTATAGCACTTCGACAGTATTTGGCTCGCGAGGTGTTGGTGGTTTAGTAGGGGGGAATACTGGCAGTATAACTAATAGCTATAACCTGGGAATTGTGGACGGCTATTTGAGTGTTGGTGGTATAGCAGGATCTAATAGTGGTAGTATCAGCAACAGTTATAACCAAGGGGCGGTAGAGGGATATCTCAATGTTGGCGGTTTGGTAGGATATAATAATGGTGGCAGCATAATCAACAGCTATAGCACAGGTGGGGTTAGCGGTGACTTAAAAGTTGGCGGCTTGATTGGAACAAACCTTGGTGGCAGCGTCAACAATGGTTATTGGGATATAACAACTTCAGGGCAAGCAACGAGTGATGGCGGGACTGGCTTGACAACCGCGCAGATGAAAAACAAAGCTTCTTATTCTGGATGGGACTTTGCTACCATCTGGAATATTTCTCCTGGGTCCTACCCTTACCTCAGGTAGCAAATCAATCAATAAGGTAAATACAGTGAAATAGCAGCTGGTAAAAAACAAATCCATTACATGAAAGCATGCAACAGGGCCGTGCTGAAACTTGAGTTT
>CAYUNV010000197.1:0-3145 GCA_964446265.1 uncultured Negativicutes bacterium
GTTCACGTCGAAGATCATCCCTTATCTTATGCCGAATTTGAAGGCGAGATCCCACCAAAGCAGTATGGCGCCGGTACCGTAAGTATTTGGGATCGGGGAACGTGGGAGCCGATAGGTGACCCGAGGGAAGGGTTGGATACGGGCCATCTGAAATTTCGGCTGTATGGTGATAAATTGCGTGGGGCTTGGGCTCTTGTAAGAATGCGCAAGAAAGCGGGCGAGCGTCAAGAGGCTTGGCTGCTCATCAAAGAGCGCGATCCACAGTCACGGGAGCATACTGAATTAGCTGTTCGTGACGCTTTGCCTGAGGATACTTTTGAAGGCACAGATGCTATTGCTATTCCTCAGGGTGCAAAGCTGGGTCAGATTCCGTCACTGCTTGCTCCGCAACTGGCAACGCTGGTTAACGGAATTCCGGAGAACGGCGATTGGATCTACGAAATTAAGTTTGATGGGTATCGCGTTTTGGCACGCATTGAGAAAGGCGATGTAAGATTATTTACCCGTAATGGACATGACTGGACGGCCAAACTGAAGACTCTGGCCTTATCAATCAAAGATTTGCAACTTGCTTCCGGATGGCTCGATGGGGAGATTGTCATCCTTGGGCCAAACGGGATGCCGGATTTCGGCGCCTTACAGGACGCGCTGGAGACGGATAATACGGATGAAGTTCGTTACTTTGTTTTCGATATTCCTTTCTATGCCGGATATGATTTGCGCGAAGCAAGTTTGGATATCCGGCGCGCGCTGCTTTCCAATATCTTGCTAAAATCCTCTTCGGGTCAGATTAATTTCAGCGAAGATTTCGCAGCCCGCGGCATTGATATATTAAAAAGCGCTTGCCGATTGGGGTTGGAAGGAGTGATCGGCAAACGCTTGGATTCGGCATATGTGTCGGGACGGTCTCCGAATTGGATAAAGCTCAAATGTGTTCAACGACAAGAATTTGTAGTGGTCGGCTATACGGAACTGCGAGGAAAAACCGAAGGGATCGGCGCTCTGCTGTTGGGCGTTTACGATGATAAAGGCCATTTGTGTTATGCAGGCCGGGTGGGAACAGGGTTTGACAGTAAAACTTCCCGCCTGCTCAGGGAAAAACTTTTGCCGCTGGCTGTTGATGAGACGTCGTTGTTTGAGAAGCCCAAAGACGCAATAGGCAATTGGGTCATGCCGAAACTTGTTGCCGAGGTGTCCTTTGCCGAATGGACGAAGAATGGAAGGGTCAGGCAGGCTGTTTTTCAAGGAATGCGCGAAGACAAGCCAGCATCTCTGGTCATTCGAGAAAATCACAGTAAAGATTTGCCTGCTGAAATTAACGATCATACAGTTGAATTTTCCGGTTCGCAAATCAGCAATCCGGATCGAATCATTGATTTGAGCACAGGGCTTCGGAAATTGGACCTAGTAAACTATTACAAACTTGCAGCAAAGCGGATGCTTCCTCACCTTGTGAATCGTCCAGTCTCTTTCCTGCGTGCGCCATCCGGAATAGGGGGGCAGTTGTTCTTTCAAAAACATAGCGATACTTTGCGAATTCCAGGGTTGCAGCAGTTAAATCCGGAACTTTATCCAGGCCATCCGCCGCTAATGGCAATTGAAACCGTTGAAGCCTTAATCAGTGCCGCTCAGATGAATGTTGTGGAGTTTCACACTTGGAATGCAACGGCTCAGAACATTGATAAACCGGACCGGATGGTTTTTGATCTTGATCCGGGAGAAGGATTGCCATGGCCTATGATGCTTGAAGCAGCTGAATTGATTCGAAGATTGTTAGAAAAACTCGAATTGCAGAGCTTTCTGAAGACAAGTGGAGGAAACGGCTTGCACGTTGTAGTGCCCCTGACACCGCGCGATGATTGGGAAACGGTAAAAGAGTTTTCCAAAGCGGTATCGCAACACCTTGCAGCGGTTATACCAAGCCGGTTTGTCGCCGTAAGCGGAACCCGCAATCGTGTGGGAAGAGTATTCGTTGATTATATTCGCAACAATCGCGGAGCTACTACTGTTGCCGCTTTTTCGGCGCGCGCCCGGCCGGGCATGGGTGTTTCTATGCCTTGTTTATGGACAGAGCTTCCTGTTTTGACAGGCGGGGCGCATTGGACGATCGAAACCGCGAAGAAAAGAGTAGAGTCCGGCGAAGATCCGTGGTCAGATTATGCTAAAACGAAGCAAATTTTGGGAACAGAAAGTAAAAAAAATTTGCTTCACCGTTGAGATAAATAATGATTCCGAGGTCTTATTTTGACTAATTATTATAAAATTCAAAATAATTAGTCAAAATCTAGGAAAGAATTTTTTAATATAGTATAATGGGAATAGCGAGTTAGAAGTTTTCCTGCAATTCAGAAAATATAGTAATGAAAATCTTGCCAAAAGGCAGGACGTAAAGCTGGGTCTAAAAGCCGCGGATGACGGGCTCATGACTGCCAGTCCGCACCGGATATCCGTTGTGTTCTGGCGGTTTTTTGTTTTCATTGAGCAGCAAAGGTTTACTCTAAATGATTTCTCGCTTCCTGTTTGTGCAAAGTTTAAACCGTGAATATTTGTAAATGAAAGGGGAGTTTGTCATGACCATGATTAAAATTGGTGACTCTGCACCTGATTTCTCCTTAAAGGACAATCGTGGAAATGATGTCCGTCTATCCGATTACAAAGGGAAAAAATTCTTCTTTCCTGCATCCTCGTGAGTTGACTTTTTCCCATTCCGTGTGATTTGCAAACATGATTTGATGGAAAGTTCTATGTATGAAACTTCAAATAAAAATAAAGGAGGAGAATGTTTTGGAAAATTCATTGTCGGTCATTAAATTTGCTCTTAGTATGGAAAAAGAAGGGGAAGAGTTTTTTGCCAAAGCTGCGCAGCAAGTGAAAAATGAGGAAGCGAAACAAATGTTTTTGGAACTCTCACAATGGGAGAAGACGCATCAGGAATTTTTGCAAAAACACTATGATTCGATCGTGGCGAGTGGTAAATGGGCTCAAAACCTGGACATCAGTTTATACAATAAAGAAAGTATGAAATGGAATACGTTTTATCGTCGCAGCAGCGGACAAGGGCTTGAACCGATCGGGATGCTCACTGTAGATACTAGTGATATGACAGCTTTACGACTCGCTTTATTTATAGAAATTGATTTATACA
>CAYUNV010000197.1:3155-4430 GCA_964446265.1 uncultured Negativicutes bacterium
GATCCGGAAGGAAAGAAAATTTTTGAGATGCTGGCAGATTGGGAATTGTGCCATCGCAAGATTATTGAATCCCACTATGAAGAGACCAAACAAATTCTATGGAGTGATATGGGTTTTGCGCCGTTTTAACGGATAACATATTTTTGTGAACAGGAAAATTTATTTTACAATTACCATTCTATTTATAGCTCTATTTTTTGTGACGGGTACGAATATAGGGTCAGCTCAAATGAATTACACTGTCATGACTGCCCCATCGGCGGATTTTGGAACGTGATGATGGAATGAAACAAACAACGTTTAGAGGTTGGCCGCTTTATTATTTCAGCAAAGATATGATGGCCGGCGATATCAAGTGGCAAGGCTTTAATGGTGTTTGGTTTATCATAAAGGTAAAAGAGTAAGACAAAGACTGTCCATGGCTAGGAAAAACAAGGGCTGTTTTTCCTAGCCATGGACAGTATATATGTCAAGTGTCTCAGTTCTCTTTGTGCTTGAGAGATTTATGAAAATTGTACCCATACTGGAAGCAAGGGCATCATGTTATCGTTAGGTCCAGGCTTCAGTGCTGAACAGGTATTGTTCAAATGGTAAATCCATGGCTCACGGTTAAATTGAACAGTATGAAATTTTAAAAATTAAATATTGTTATTTTCAAAACACCGTGTTATAGTGAAAGTGAATTCACATTTACTATAACACGGTGTTAATATTATTTGTATTCTTGCAATGGGGGCAGCGATATGAAAAAAAGATTAAAAATTTTGGTTCCTATTTTGATTATTTGCTTATTAGTTGCAGGTATTTATTCTGTATATTTTAAGAAACAGATTGATCCCAACACGATCAAGGTGTCAGGAAACATTGAAGCAACGACGGTAGGATCAGGCTTTAAAATCGCGGGCTATGTAGTTCAACGGCTTGTCGATGAAGGGGACAGCGTTAAAAAAGGACAAATGATTGCTAAATTGGAAACAGCCGATTTAGAACTTGATGTTGCCAATGCGAACGCTCAATTGGCAGCGGCCCAGGCAACACTTGCTCAATTAACCAACGGCTCGCGTATCCAGGACGTGTCGGCTGCGCAGGCGGGATTACGCAGCGCGGAAGCGGATAAGCAAAATGCGGCTGTCGAATACAGACGGATGCAGCAATTGTTTTCTCAAGGAGCAATTTCGGCGCAAGAGCGCGACCGGAGCCAGACAATGTATGCAACGGCAGCTGCGCGATCTGACCAGGCGGCTCAACAACTCAGCCTTGTGATTGAAGGTCCGC
>CAYUNV010000197.1:4440-6499 GCA_964446265.1 uncultured Negativicutes bacterium
GCCCTGGCGGCAGCGAAAGTGGAACAAAGTAAACAAATTTTAAAACTGGCTCAGACTCGCTTGGGATATTCACAAATCACTGCTCCCATTGACGGATTTGTTTTGTCAAAAAACATAGAGGAAGGCGAGTATGTGTCGCCGGGTACGGCGGTAGTAACCCTAGGGGATCTTGAACAGGTTTGGCTTAAAGCCTACATTGCTGAAAATGAGCTTGGCAAAGTGAAGCTCGGACAAAAAGTGTCTGTTACTACGGATACGTATCCGAACAAAATTTACAATGGACATATCAGCTTTATTGCATCGGAAGCGGAGTTTACACCGAAGAATATACAAACAACAGAAGAACGGGTGAAATTGGTTTATCGGATTAAAATTTCCATTGACAACGCTGTCCATGAGTTGAAACCAGGCATGCCGGCCGATGCCCTTATCCGGCTGAATGGAGAATAAACGATGGATGCGATTCAAACAAACGAATTAACGCAAAAATTTGGTACTGTTACGGCTGTCGATCGATTGACACTTACGGTAAACCAAGGGGAAATATTTGGTTTATTGGGGCCGGACGGCGCAGGAAAAACGACGATCATGAGGCTTCTGGCCGGACTCATGATACCCAGTGAAGGCGATGCCTGGATATCTGGTTTTCATACGGTGAACGATGTAGAACCGCTCAGAAATATTATCAGTTATATGCCGCAGCGGTTTGGATTGTATCTTGATTTGACGGTGCAGGAAAATATCAATTTTTACGCTGATTTGTATAATGTTCCCCAAAAAAACCGAAAAGAAAAAATACCTGAATTGCTGGCGTTTAGTAACATGACTCCGTTCCGCGACCGGCAGGCGCGGAAGTTGTCGGGGGGAATGAAACAAAAATTAGCCCTTGCCTGCGCGCTCATTCATACACCGCGAGTGCTGCTTTTGGATGAACCGACAAACGGCGTTGATCCATTGTCACGGCGTGATTTTTGGAGGATTTTGTACCGGCTGTTGGAAGATAAAGTCACGATATTTGTTTCTACTGCTTATCTTGATGAAGCGGAACGGTGCGACAGAATCGGATTGCTGCACAAAGGGCAATTGATTCTGTCGGGTAAACCCGCCGAAATTAAAATGCAGATGCGAGGCATAATCGTTGAAGTACGGTGCAATGCGCCGCGGCAAACTCTCCCTCTCCTTGCTGCCAGGTTGGATCCGGTTTCTTCCGGTCTATTCGGAAGTAAGATCCATTTGGTGATGCTGGAAGAAGCTTCGCAGGCTCTATCCATCGTGAAAAATCGATTGCAGGAAATTGGGGTACAGGCGGAAGTTGAAGTTGTTGTACCTTCATTGGAAGATGTTTTTATTTCGATGATTATGCCGTTGGAAAGTAGTGGTTTGGATGGCCGTTAAGACAATTGATGATGAAGCATTGAAATATGCGGTTGTTGTTGAAAATCTGGAAAAACGGTATGGCGATTTTACTGCTGTTAACAAAGTGTCTTTCCAAGTTAAGAGAGGCGAAATCTTTGGGTTTCTCGGGCCCAACGGTGCAGGAAAGTCGACAACGATCAGAATGCTGTGCGGAATTATACTGCCGACTGCAGGAAAAGCGCAGGTAATTGGGTTTGATGTGTTTAAACAGGCAGAAAATATTAAAGCGAATATCGGTTATATGTCGCAAAAGTTTTCACTGTATGAAGATCTTACCGTAGAAGAGAATATTGACTTTTATAGCGGGATTTACCAGATTCCGAAAGAACAAAAGCAGGAACGGAAAGACTGGGTTGTTAAAATGGCAGGACTGGAAGAACATCGCGCAAGTTTTACTTCCACGCTTGCCAGTGGATGGAGGCAGCGGTTGGCTTTAGGCTGTGCCTTGCTGCATAAGCCGAACGTGATTTTTCTTGATGAACCGACCTCCGGCGTGGACCCAATCTCCCGCCGCAATTTTTGGGATCTGATTTATCAGCTGGCAGGAGAAGGCGTAACGGTGTTTGTTACCACTCACTATATGGATGAAGCGGAATATTGTGACCGTCTGGCAATGATTTACAGAGGGGAATTAGTAGCCAGC
>CAYUNV010000198.1:0-6497 GCA_964446265.1 uncultured Negativicutes bacterium
TATTAGCATTTTTCTCATTTGGAGTGGACTACCTTTTTGGGGTGAAGGTCAAATTTCCTTCTATAATGAGTCCCATTAACGGAAAACGGCGCTTGGATGATATATCCAAAGAGCCGTTGTGGTAATAAATTACGGGCAAATAGGGCCGAGTTACCTGGGTGGAAATGGCGCGGCAAGAAACGATAGCAGAGTCGGGAAATAGCGAAGGTATTACAGAAAGCGGATGCGATAAAGAATTGTAATGAGGAGTTAATTAGAACACTGGTAGAGAGTGTAAAGGTAATAAGCCTGTCGGAAGTCGAGTTTATGGCTAAAGTCGAGATGGGGGTAATTGAGTTACTATAGCTAGCTATGACAGACGAGTTATACCATGGTGTAGGTGAAAAAAACTTATTAGGAGAATTATTTAAAAGATGCATTGAAGTGCAGAAGGAATTACCGAGTAATTGTAGAATGATTCTACATAAATATAATGGCAAAGTACGTAAAAAATACTACAATAAAATTAGACTTCCGGATAAATAATACGGAAGTCCAAAAGAATAATAGTTACCGCTATTTCCCTAAGAGGTACTGGCGAGCTGTTACAAGATGCTTATACATTACCTCTCTGGCTTGCTCTGGTTGCTTTTGCTTGATGTGTTGATAAATTGCTTCATGATCAAGCAGTTCTTGCCATAATTGCTCTTGGTCCTCCGCCACCAAAAGGGTGTTTCTTTCTGTTTTCAATTCCCGCTGAATAGAAAGTAGAAGCTTTATGATTATTCGATTTCTCGTCGCCAGGGCGATTTTATGGTGAAATTCGAAGCCGAAGTCTAGCGTCGATTTGCCGGTATGAAAAGCAGCTTTTGCCTTTTGCACCAGTTCGCCAAGGATCTCCACTTCTTTATCGGTAGCCCGTTCGGCAGCAACATAGGCGATTTGCGGCTCTATCATGATTCGCGTTTCCATTAACTCGCCATAACTGGCATGCTCTCCTTGCCACAGCATTTCCATGGCATATACGTTATTCAGGGCCTGTGGAGAGAGGAACGTGCCGCGCCGGGGAGTAGAAATAACGATCCCGGAGTTGGCCAATGATTTCAAGGCTTCGCGTATACAATTACGACTGACGCCAAATTCTCCGGCAAGCTCGTTCTCAGTGGGAATGCGCTCGCCTGGAACCCAGTCACCGTTTTTAATTATCTCCACGATTTGCTTGATTACTTCGCCATACAGGCTTGTGCGAACCGCCGGCTTTATCATCGTAACCTCCGAAATAGTTTATCCTAATAGTGCTTAAGCCATTACAATTATATACCTAATCATCTTCTTGTTCAACCGCGTACATTAGTCGCGGTGAGGCGGAAATTTCCGGCGAGAAACTGCTGTTGTATTTACGACATGCCAGCGAGGGACGGCATAATTCATCTTTTTAATTGTAGGATAATAGAATAAAACTACAAAATATATAGATAAGCCCGAAATAGCGCCAGGGGGTGGTCATATGTTGTAGACAGCAAACAGTCCCAAATGTAGAGATACCACGATTGGATGGAGGGTAGCTATGACAAGACCACGCGTTGCGATTATCGGAGCAGGTAATGGCGGTCAGGCATTTGCCGCACACCTCACACTGCTCGGACACCCTGTGAGTTTATGGGATGTTGAAACCAAGAAAGTCGAAGACCTTCAGAGCACGGGCGAGATTGTGGTAACAGGCGCTGTCGAAGGGAAAGTGACGATTGATTTAATCACCGGCGACATTTCCAAAGCCGTCAAAGGGTCCCAGTTAATTATGGTAGTAGTTCCGTCCGTATATCATGCAAACTTGGCAAACCTGATGGCGCCTTATTTGACAGAAGGTCAGGTTGTAGTATTGAATCCTGGAGCGACTGGCGGGGCACTAGAGGTCAAACATATTTTTGCTCAACAGGGTTGCCCCAAGGTCACTGTTGCGGAAACCGATACGTTGCTGTACGCTTGCCGAAGTCCCCAAGCTGGCGAGGTTATCATTGGTGGCATAAAGGAACATGTGGAAGTTGCAGCAATCCCGGCCGGCGATGTCAAGCGAGTCGTGGGTTTACTCAATCAGTCTTTCCCCCAGTACGCGCCAGTAGAAAATGTATTGGTGACAAGCCTCAGCAATACTAACGCCATGATGCATCCAACGCCCACGCTACTTAATGCGGGGAGGGCGGAAAACAGGGCCGAGTTTGACTATTATACGGACGGGGTTACCCCAAGTATTTCGGCCTTGGTGGAAAAGGTTGATGCCGAGCGCCTGGCGATAGCTGGTGCCTTGGGCCTGCATCTTTCGTCGGTTTCGCAGTGGTATACTAAGTGTTATGGCGTTGATGGAAACAATCTTTATGACAAAGTGCAGAAGGTAAAAGCTTATCAGGGAATCAAGGGGCCAAAAGATCTTAATACGCGGTATTTATTCGAAGATATTCCAACGGGGCTGGTGCCCTTATCGGAACTGGGTAAAGCGGTCGGGATAAAAACACCGACAATTGACGCTGTGGTCGAACTAGGCTCAAGCCTGCTGCAAAGGGAGTTCCGCAAAGAAGGTCGAACTTTGGAGCGACTGGGGTTAACCGGGATGACTGCCCAGGAAATCCGCGACGCTATTATGTAAGGCCCAAAATTGGAACACATAATTGTATAACTAATTAAGGGAGGCATTGCTATGAGCTCCAATAATTTGGGAAGTCCCGAAGTGAGAGAACGACAAGAAGAAAAAGCTACAGGCGAAGTTAACGCCTATGTGATTATCGCTGTTTTAATCCTCCTCGCCACTCTTGCAACCTGGTTGGTGCCGGCCGGCGTATACGACAGGGTCCTGGATAAGGTTACCGGCAGATCAATCGTGGTAGCGGGATCATTCCACTTAGTGCAACAAGCTCCGGTTGGTTTTTGGGAGTGTTGGAAGCTGATCCAAAAGGGATTTATGGAAGCCAATACTATTATCCTATTTGTCCTAGTGGTGGGCGGCAGTTTTGCCTTTTAACCCAAACCGGCGCCATTACTTCGCTGATTGCCAAAGCGGTTTGCGCATTTAAAGGCAAAGCTTATGAGAGATGGTCTTTCGTGTTTATTTTCGCCGTCTTATTCATGTGTTCCGCCACCTTCGGTTTTGCTGAGCAAGGGATAATTTTTGTGCCGTTTATTGCCATGATGGCGATTTCCATGGGGTATGACGCTATTGTCGGTGTTGCTACTGTAGTTTTCGCAACTGCTTTAGGCTATGCCGGTTCGCTGACCGGGCCATTTAATGTGGCTATAGCTCAGCAAGTTGCCGGGCTGCCCCTGTATTCCGGGCTTTGGTTCAGAGTGATCTGCGCGGTTATTATCATTACAATATCAGCCTGGTATATCCTTCGCTATGCAGAAAAAGTCAAAAAGGATCCTTCGAAGAGTTTGGTAGCTCATATTGATTACAGCAGTATGGGAATGAAGGATGACCCGGAAAAAGTAGTGATGACCGGGGTGCAAAAGCAAGTATTGATGCTGTTTGGCGCAGCGGTGGTATTTATGATTTATGCCATGCTCCAGCTCAAGTTCAGTATGAATGACCTCACGGCTTATTTCATGTTAGTGGGGGTTTTGGTCGGTATTGTCGGCCGTATGAAAGCCGGTGACATCGCTGACGGCTTTATAGTCGGCGCCCAGTCGCTGCTCTATCCAGCCTTTTTGGTAGGCTTCGCCAGGGGCATTCAGACTATCATGGAGAAAGGCTTGATTTTGGATTCGCTAATCAATTTTCTGGTTCAGCCGTTGTCTTACCTGCCGACTCTTATTGTGCCAGGAATGATGGTTTTTGTGCAAAGCCTGATTAACCTGATTATTCCCAGCTCCTCGGCAATGGCTGTTGTTACTATGCCAATCATGACCCCGCTAGCCGACCTCCTGCATATCCAAAGACAGACCGCGGTGTTTGCCTATCAATTCGGCGACGGAGTAACAAATCTAATTCTGCCCAGTTATTCCGTATTGATTGGCGCTCTGGGATTGGCAAAAGTACCATTTGATAAATGGTTTAAATTCGCATTCCCGATAGCGCTGATTCTCACTGTTGTTGTTTTTGTACTTGCGACGGTAGCTGAAATGATTAAAGTAGGACCTTTCTAAAAATTATGCAATGAGGGCAGGTATCATTGCCGTGGCGGCGGGATACCTGCCCCAATATGGTAAATGAGGGAGTTTAATTATGAATAAACCAAAATTTGCAGTAATCGGTGCCGGCAATGGCGGCCAAAGCATGGCGGCGCACTTAAAATTAATGGGTTTCGAAGTAAGTATATATGATATTGAAGGAGAAAAGGTTGCTGGGCTGAAGGCGGCTGGCAAGATTAAGGTTTCTGGCATGGTGTCGGGGGAGACGGTTATTGATCTTGTTACCGGCGACATTGGCCAGGCCATCAAGGGTAAGGATCTGATTATGATGGTTTTACCCTCCGTTTACCAAGCAAGTACTGCTAAAATCATGGCCCCTTTTATCGAAGACGGACAAATCATAATCCTGTGCGTTGCCGCCACCGGGGGCGCTCTTGAGGTAAGTAAGGTTATCAATGAATCAGGCTGCAGGAGTAAATGTGTAATTGCTGAAACGGATAACCTAATTTATGCATGTCGCAGCCCCCAGGCTGGCGAGGCAATTATTTTCGGCATCAAAGATAGAGTCAACCTTGCTGCTTTACCCTCCTCCGAAACCCCTAGGGTGCTTTCCCTTCTGAACACTGCCTTTCCACAGTATAAAGCAGTTCCCAATGTCCTATATACTAGCCTCAATAACATCAATGCAATGGTGCATCCGGCGCCAACGCTACTCAACGCGGGCCGTATCGAATGCAAATCACCTTTTGAGTATTATACAGAAGGAATCACCAAGCGAGTATCTGTAGTTGTCGAGAAGCTCGATAAGGAAAGAGTGGCTATTGGACAGGCGTTCGGCATCAAAGTTCCCTCCGTCCACGATTTCTACAGAAACGCCTATGGTGTTGACCGGCCTAGTCTGTACGAGCAGCTTTTGGAAGTAGAGCCTTACAGAGGCATTAAAGGCCCAACGACAATTGAAACTAGATATCTATTTGAAGATTTGCCTACAGGCCTTGTGCCATTATCGTTCCTCGGAAAAGCAATCGGCGTAAAAACGCCGGCAATAGATTCTGTAATTGAGCTGGGAAGTATTCTCTTGGGCAAGAACTTCTGGGAAGAAGGACGGACACTGGAAAAACTAGGGCTTGCTGACAAAAGTGCGGACGAAATACGCGCGATTATGTCCTAAATGACAAAAGCCCTAGTTATCGAAGAAGTGGCTCAAGCATGTGCAAAAGTCAATGGATAATGTAACGCTAACAATTAAATCAGGGGAACAGCTACAAGATAGTTACTTTAGTAGGCCGGGAGGCAGCATTTGGCATTTAAAGTTTGAGTAGAGGTAGAGTTGCATCCAGTATGCAACTATTCTAGTCTGGTATACGTCTTATTACAGAGTACACATCTTAATTACAAACGAACATAACACGCACGAACTTAGAAAAAATACCTTCGCCACCCTATTGACAACGCGCACCCATGCTGGTATATTGTATACAAAGTTACAGTCTGCCGTTAAAAACGGCGCAGGGGGCGCTCAGTTTACACTTTGTTTCACTCCTGAGTGCGTCCCGACAAGACGAATATTGAACATCTACAGGTGATGATTGGGAGAAAAGGCACGGCCCAAACCGCTCAGAGAGCCGGTGGTTGCTGCGAACCGGTGCGGAAGCTGTATCCGAACAACTCGCCCATGAACTGTTTCGCTGAACGCACGCCCCGTGCAACTAGGCGAAGACGTAAGCCGGGCGTTAGCCGGCAGCCGCTGATGGGCGGTGAGAGAGTACAGTGTAGGGTGGTACCGCGGAATATTCCGCCCCTATTGACGCATAGGCGTCAGTAGGGGCGGTTTTGTTTTCGCCGGAACAAAAGGAGGAAGACAAAAATGGACACAAGGACGATCAGGATATTCGACACGACGCTCCGGGACGGCGAGCAGACCCCCGGCGTCACCCTCAACGCCGCCGAAAAACTGGAGATCGCCCAAACCCTCGCGAAGCTCCGCGTCGATATCATCGAAGCCGGTTTCCCGGCAGCCTCTCCCGGCGATTTTTCCGCCGTCGGCGAAATCGCCGCCAAAGTCCGCGGGCCGGTCATCGCCGGTCTGGCCCGCACCAATGCCAAGGACATCGACGCTGCCGTCAACGCCCTCAAAAAGGCCGAACGGCCGCGCATCCACACCTTCATCGCCACCAGCGACATCCACCTGCAGTATAAGCTCAGGATGACCAGGGACGAGGTGCTCGCCGCCGCGCAGGACGCGGTCCGCTACGCCCGCAGGTTCGTCGACGACGTCGAATTCTCCGCCGAAGACGCCTCCCGCTCCGATCGCGACTACCTCTGCCAGGTCTTCGCCGCCGCTATCGCCGCCGGCGCCACCACCATCAACATCCCCGACACCGTCGGCTACACCACCC
>CAYUNV010000199.1:0-6421 GCA_964446265.1 uncultured Negativicutes bacterium
CCATTTTCGATTTGCGACAGGAAACTGATCGAAAGGCCGCAACGATCGCTCATCGTTTTCAAAGTAAGTCCCTTACTTTTGCGCAGTGCACCGATTTTTTCCCCGATTTCAGTAACCATGTAGACGTCCTCCGAAGTTTGTGAATTCGTAAAGCTAAAGTTATTGTAACAAAATTCGGCGGCAAAGTCATCTGCCGGGAACGTAGATGTGACACCTGCAAATAAAACACGGAAGGAACAGTTTGTGCTCCTTCCGCGTTTTGTTTAAAGTGTAAGCTGCGACCCCTTTGGAACCTACCCATAATGCAGGCAAAAGCAGTGAACAAGAAAGATGGGGATACAAGCAAGTGAGGTAGGCCTATATTCGACGTGCGTCAAGAAAAAGTACCTTTACTTTTACAGTAATACTAAATATAATTACAGTATGGGTTAAATTCACAGTATTCAGACAAATATGAATTCCAACAAGTTCCCTACCGACCGGCGGAGAAAAGAAGCATTGCAAGCTAACGAGCAGCAGTAGCGATGTCGAGAGGGTAATTTTACATAAAAGTGCATGTATTGATGCTATTTAAGGTGGTGATTGAAAAAAGGCAAACTTATCTAAAGAAATAGGGGGAGGGATATCTATGAGGAGAAAAGAGAGAATTTCCGAGCTGCGGGCACTGATGAAGGAGAAGGGGATCGACGTCTACATTGTGCCGTCGTCCGACAATCATCAGAGCGAATATGTGGGCGAGCATTTTAAAGCAAGAGCGTTTCTTACCGGGTTTAGCGGGTCGGCCGGAACTGCGGTGATCACGGCCGATGAGGCAGGTTTGTGGACGGACGGTCGCTATTTCATCCAGGCGGAGAGGGAGCTTGAAGGCAGCGGGGTTCAATTGTTCAAGAGCGGCAATCCCGGCGTGCCGACGGTGTATGAATACGTGAAAGACGTGATGCCGGAAGGCGGAAAACTCGGCTTCGATGGACGGCTGATCGCAATGCGTGACGGGCAGGAGTATGAAAAACTGCTGGCGGCGAAGAAGGCCGACATTGAGTACGGCTATGACCTTGTCGATTCGGTCTGGAAAGAGCGGCCGCGCATGGCTGCTGAACCGGTGTTTGTCTTAGATGAGAAGTATTGCGGTGAGAGCGCGGCAACTAAGCTGAAGCGGGTCAGGGCGGTAATGCAGGAGGCGGGAGCCGAGAATCACGTGCTGACGACTCTCGACGACATTGCCTGGCTGCTCAACATCCGGGGACGCGACGTCCTGTATTCGCCGTTAGTGCTCTGTTATGCGATCGTTTCGCTGGATAACGTAAAACTGTTCATTGACGATAGCCGTCTCGATGCGCAGGTAAAGGAAAAACTGGTCGACGATGGTGTGGTTTTCCGCCCGTACAACGAAATTTACCAGACGGTCAAGACATTTGGCGCTCAGGCCGTGGCACTGATCGATCCGGATCGGATCAATTACGCGCTGTACAAAAATATACCGGAAACCGTGAAGAAAATCGAAGCGCCGAACCCGACAATCTTGTTCAAAGCCGTGAAAAATCCGGTAGAACTGGCGAATATCGAACAAGCGCACATTAAGGACGGCGTGGCTTGCACCCGGCTGATGCGTTGGCTGAAATCCCGGGTGGGAAAGGAACGCATCTCGGAGTTCGGTGTCGCGAAAAAGCTTGAGGAACTTCGCGCCGAGCAGGAAGGATATCTGTGGCCCAGCTTTGCCCCGATCTGTGCCTTTAAAGAACATGCGGCGATGATGCATTATTCGGCGTCGCCGGAAACGGATGCTGAACTGGCGGAAGGGTACCTGTTCCTGGCTGATACCGGAGGAAATTATTTGGAAGGGTCGACCGACATCACCCGGACGATAGCGATTGGCGAAGTGAGTCGCGAACTGAAAAAACATTTTACGGCGGTGGCGAGGGGAATGATCAACCTAGCGCGCGCGAAGTTCCTGTATGGCTGTAAAGGGTACAACTTGGACGTTCTGGCCCGGCAGCCGATCTGGGAACTGCAGCTTGACTACAAATGCGGCACTGGGCACGGCGTCGGCTATCTGCTGAACATCCACGAGGGGCCGAGCGGGTTCCGCTGGTACAGCACGCCAGGTAAGAACGAAGCACATGTTCTGGAGGCGGGCATGGTAATTACTGACGAGCCGGGCATTTATATTGAAGGCTCGCACGGCATCCGGCTGGAGAATGAACTGATTATTTGCCGGGGGGAAGAAAACGAGTTCGGTCAATTCATGCACATGGAGCCGGTCACGTTCGTGCCTATTGATCTGGACGCGATTGAGCCGGAAGAAATGAGTGGCGCGGAAAAACGGTATCTGAATACATATCATGAACAGGTTTACCAAAAGCTGGCACCGCATTTAAGCGACGAAGAGCGGGACTGGCTCAAAATGTATACGCGGTCGATATAAATACAAGCGAAAACAGGAGGGGAAAATATGGGCGAAATTGCAGGGGATAATAGACGTCCGTTTGGTTTTTACGTTTGCTGTTTGGCATTTATGTTTGAACGGATGGCGTATTATGCGGCCAAGTATCTGATTTTTGTATTTGTTGCCGCTACCGTTGTGACAGGCGGTCTCGGACTTACCAAGGTCGAGGCGGCATTGATTCAGTCCAATCTGGTCGCATTTACATATCTGGCTCCGATTTTCGGCGGCTACCTGTCCGACCGCTACATCGGCGCGCGCTACTGCGTTCCGGTTGGTTTGGCGTTGATGGCGGCCGGCTATTTCATCGGCGGCGGCGCTCAGGATGCGCAGGCGATGAATCTGATGATCGCACTGGTGGCGATTGGAACCGGTCTGTTTAAAGGCAACGTTTCCGCAATCAATGGCGCACTGTTTAAAGATAAAGAACAACTGGATTCGGCCTTTTCCGTACAATATTCATTCGTAAATATCGGTGCCTTTATCGGCACAACGGCAGTCGGCATTCTTGTCGCCACTACGTTTGCACAGGGCGGTGTCCAGGGGTTTCGGCCATCCTTCCAAGTATGCGGCCTGATTTGCGCGATTACGGCGGTCGGATTCCTATTCGGCTTGCGATTTCTGGGCGAAGCGGGCAAAAAACCGTTTAAAGCCGGCAAACACATTGAAAAGAAAGTTGAAACCGAAGCGAAGCCGCTGACGATAGCGGAAAAGAAAAAAGTATTTGCAATTGTGATGGTGTCTTTGTTTTCGGTTATATTCTGGATGTTTTGGTATTTGACGTATCTGGCAGCGTACGATTACGGCGGCCAGTTTGTCGATATGAAGCTGGGCGGTTTCGAAGTGCCGTTGTCCTGGTTTGATTCGCTGAATTCTTTTGTTTGCATTGCGCTCGGTCCAATACTGGGAGCGTTATGGTTCAAAATGTCAAAGCGCCCGGGCGGAGATTTAAGCCTGTTCAAAAAGCTGGGACTTGGACTCGCTTTCTTGGGACTATCGTTCTTAATGCTGGTTGGTGCGGAACTGTCGCGGGGCGTAGGTGCACCGGATGTAAGCAGGGCCAGTCTGCTTTGGTTAATGGCGTTTGGCGTGCTCTTAAGTATTGGTGAAATGTTGTTTTCGCCGCTCGGCTATTCTTTTGTTGCCAAATATGCCCCAAACAAATTGTATTCGGCATTGATGGGGGTATGGATTTTTGCCACGTTTATCGCCGGTAAGTCCTACGGCTATCTGTATGCGATCGCTTCGTCCTATCCGATCATGCAGTCGTACGTTGTGATACCTGTTATTTTATTCGTGTCGGCGGTTGTGCTGTTCGCATCCGACAAAAAGCTGGTGAGTCTGTTGGAAGATAGAGAAGAAAAGGAGACAAACCGGGCGGTCAGCGTATAACTCATTTAAAGGTGTTTGCCGGACGCTTGTGGACGGCGCCGGCAAACGCCCTTTTCATAATAAGGGGGTTGAATTATGATTAATCAAAAACGAATTCAAAAAACGACGGACAACATGGCCGCGATGGGGATGGATCAGCTGCTAATCAGCGATCCGGCGACAATTTTCTATCTTACCGGCGTGTGGATCAATACCGGCAAACGGATGTTGGCGATGCTGCTAGATAAGACTGAAAAATGCCGTTTGTTTGTGCATGAAATGTTTCAACAGCCGGAGAATCTGGGGATACCGGTGACGTATTTTACGGACGTAGAAAGCCCTGTCGCCGTGCTGAATGGGGCCGTTGCGGCAAGCGGCGTACTCGGTATCGATAACAGCTGGCCGGCCCGCTTCCTGCTAGAGCTGCAGGATATCAACCCGAGCGTGAAGATGGTCCGTGGCTCTTTCGCGGTAGACCGCATGCGGATGTGCAAAGACGAAGAAGAGCAGCGCCGGATGGAGAATGCGTCACGCCTCAATGATCTGGCGATGGAACGGATTCAAAAAGAAATCCAAGACGGACGGACGGAAATCGAAATGGTCGAATGCCTGAAAAGCATCTACAAAGAACTCGGCGCGGCAGGGTTTTCGTTCGATCCGATTATATCGTACGGTGCGGGGGCAGCAGAACCGCACCACACGAGCGATGCCACCTGTGTGCAGCCGGGCGACTGCATCGTCATCGACATCGGCTGTCGCAAGGATGATTATTGTTCGGACATGACGCGGACGGTATTTTACCAGACGGTGTCAGAGGAAGCAGAAAAAGTATACAATTTGGTCAAAGAAGCAAACCGAAATGCGATCGCGGCGGTGAGGCCCGGCGTACGCTTCTCTGACATCGACCGAGCGGCCCGCAGTGTGATCGAAGAAGCCGGGTATGGCGAATTCTTCACGCACCGCACCGGCCACTGCATCGGTATCGAAGTGCATGACTTCGGCGATGTATCGTCCGCAAACCATATGCTTGTAGAAGAAGGGATGATTTTTTCGGTTGAACCGGGAATCTATTTGAAAGGGAAATTTGGCGTGCGGATCGAAGACCTGGTATTAGTGACGAAAGACGGCTGCAAAGTACTGAACCATCATACAAAAGATCTTACCGTGATTAAATAGCAGGAAAGAAAAAAACAGCGGCGCCCAAGAGCAGTACGGCGTCGCTGTTTTATTGCGTAAGCGAACGGGACTATCGCATTAGTAATATAATTTTATCGCTAGGCGACATTATGCTTTATTGTACTATTTCTACAAAATCTCTAGCTACAAATCTTTTGCCACTTGCCAGCTTACCTGTCAGCCATAGGTCAGCATAGCGGGGTTTTCCGTATTTTGCCGCATCTGCTGCGTTAAAGGATACAATCATGTCAACATGCCCATCATTATCTACATCTTTAAGCCGGGTATGCAGGGGTTGTGCCCAATCGGTTTTGTAGTTGCGATAAGCATTACCGAGTACCAGTGTAGACGCATCAATTTGGGCAGTATCAAAATCTTTAGTTGAATATATTACTATAGAAACGCTGCCTTGTTTATCGTTTTGACTGATTTTATCGGCCAATATTTTTATTTTTACTGCATTAAGTTCAGTATATAGGCCTTTAGCCGTATTAACAGCTAATTGAGCCTGCTTATTAGTGTATTGCGTTAAATAGGTTCTTCCTTTTTCAGGACTTTGCTTATATATTTCTTGTGCTTTTCCCTCCAAAACAGGTTGCTCTTTTACGTATTGCTTTTCGAGATTATCTCTGGATTTTTTTAGTTTCGCTATTACCTGGCCATACTGCGGATCAGCAATATTTTGCAAATCCATAATGGTCCACCAGGCACGTTTGCCGTTATAGCTATAGTCATCAACTGCGGCAGTAAAGTGACTATCCATGCCTTTTTGCGCATCTATCCAACCAAATCCATCCGGAATTTTATTAATACCTAAATACCACGGTACATACGGACTGGTGCAGGGATGTCCTAATGCATTCCAGATAACAGTGAAATCTGGATTGTCTCTAAACTGCACGATAAAACTTTGTTGTGTGGTTGATGTACAAATTACACGTTTACTGGTGAAATGGGGCGATGAAATTTGATAGCTATTTGTTACATCATCTGCCGTTCCTTCATAATGAGTTCTTACTATTTCCTTGATAACATCCATTCCAACCTTTTTTTCAGGCTTCACTGAAAACGGGAAATCTTTCTGCCCGATAGATTTTTTCAGCAAAAGTTCGAGGGAATGCTGATGGCGGTAAATGTTTGCAGGATGATTCTGACGCGTCGGGTCCTGGTAAACCTGTGCAAAATCAAAATCACTGTAGTCACCCAAAACAGCAGGTGTATACCAGCCTCTACTGATAGCGTAACTAATCAAATCAGGTGAAACAATATAATTTTGTTTATCATTCATATCCACTTTTCGAATCGTGTAATGGTTAGGAATTAATGCTACTTCATCATCCGCTACTCTTTTGGCAACATAATGCTTGCCATTAACAATTTGCAGCATCCATCCTTCCTTCTTGTCTACAATTTGATAGGAACGTCCCGAAGCAT
>CAYUNV010000200.1:0-277 GCA_964446265.1 uncultured Negativicutes bacterium
ATTTACGGAATTGCAAACAGTTCATGTCGCGCCTTTTCTTTTAGTTGAATGTGAGAGTAAAAGAATTGGGAAGGTATACATTCCTGATAAATTTTTTCAAGCAATGCAAAATGGAAAAAGAATATTAGTTGAAGCGAGCATAGAGAAACGAGTAGACCGCTTAAAAATAGAATATCTTGACCTTTCAGAACAAAATCGTCAAGAAATAGTGAATAGTCTTCAAACCCTGCAAAATCGCTTAGGAAAGAAAAAAACCGCAGCTTTACAGGAAGCTCTT
>CAYUNV010000200.1:287-6320 GCA_964446265.1 uncultured Negativicutes bacterium
TTCTGCGAATAAAGTGGAAGAAGTGATTACGACTTTATTAACAGATTACTATGATCCTTTATATGGCTACAACAAATCGGATAAAAACAGATTTGACTTAATTGTAAATGCCGATGATCTTAACCAGGCTGCTGCTGAAATCATGGAGTATTTGAATAAGCTGGGAGGGAACGTGTTTGGAAACGCTGGGTGAACTTCTTCGCAAAGAACGGGAACGTAAGGGATTGTCATTAAAGGATATTGAAAATGCCGTTAATATAAGAGTATTATACCTTAATGCAATTGAAAACGGAGAGTATCATATCGTACCCGGCGAAGTATATTTAAAGGGCTTCATTCGTAATTATGCAAACTATCTTGGTTTAAACGGTGCCGAAATCGTAGATTTGTATCGAAAAAATCAAACTCCGCCACCACAACAAGTAGTCAAAGAAACAATAATCCCCTCAAAACAATATTCGCCAAATACAAGCAAGTTTTTTAAGAACCGGACAATGTTGGCTGGCATTGCTGTCGGCTTTATCCTATTAGGAACAGGTTGGTACATATTATCTTCGGGACCATCGAATACGGCGGTATCTTCTTCGGTTTCTTCCCAGCAATCGGCAACTGCTTCTGCACCGATTGCCAAAATAAACCAGCCTGCGCCTCAGTCAATTGTAATTACTGCAAAATTTAGCGATCAATGCTGGACGTTAATTACTGCGGACGGAAAAGAAGTTTATGAAGGAATTCCGCAAAATGGAACAACAATGACATGGACGGCAAAACAAACACTGATAATTAAGGTAGGAAATGCCGAAGCGGTTGACTTAATGTTTAACGGGCAAAATGTCAATAAAATCGGCAGCAAAGGGGAAGTTGTTGAAAAAACATTTTCATTAAACACCGCAAAGAAGCCGTAAAGGCTTCTTTGCTTTCATATCAAATCTGATTTATAATACTGTCTATATGCCCTTGTAAATTCTATTTTTTAATAATTATAATTAGGAGAAAAAGTAATGCAAAATAAATTTCTTCCCGTTTGCCAGGAAGATTTGAAGGAACGCGGTTGGGATTATCTAGATTTTTTATTCATCAGCGGCGACGCTTATGTGGATCACCCAAGTTTTGGTCCAGCCATTATTGGCCGTCTGCTCGAAAAACATGGTTACCGGGTTGGCATTATTGCTCAACCCGATTGGCGCAGTACAAATGATTTTGCAAAAATGGGCCGGCCGCGTCTTGGCGTCCTTGTTTCGGCCGGCAACCTCGATTCTATGTTAAATAAGTTTACGGCTGCCAAAAAATCCCGCAGCACGGATAACTATTCACCGGGAGGGCAAGCCGGACTTCGACCGGAAAGAGCAACTCTTGTCTATTGCAGCCGCGTTCGGGAATTGTGGAAGAAAACGCCGTTGATCATCGGCGGTATCGAAGCCAGCTTACGTCGCTTCGCCCATTACGACTATTGGTCAAACAGCGTTCGTCGTTCGCTTCTGATTGACAGCATGGCTGATCTTTTAGTCTACGGAATGGGTGAAAAACAAATCCTCGAAATTGCTGCCAAATTGTCAACCGGCATAAAAGTTTCGGATATTCGCGACGTTCGTGGAACCTGTTGGCTAACAAACAACTCTGATGACATTACCGGCCAATATATCGAAATTCCCAGCTATCAAGAAGTCAGTTCAGATAAGGGAGCCTTTGCTGCAGCGGTTAAATCGCAATATCTGGAACAAGATCCTGTACGAGGCAAACAAATTATTCAAAAACACAGTGCCAATTATCTGGTGCAAAATCCGCCGGCTGAACCGTTAACGACCGAAGAAATGGATGAAATCTACGAACTTCCCTATCAACGCACATGGCATCCGGCCTATGACGCCGTTGGCGGAGTCCCGGCTATTCAAGAGGTAAAATTCAGTCTGGTCAGCCAGCGCGGCTGCTTCGGCGGTTGTTCTTTTTGCGCAATTGTCTCACATCAAGGACGTATCATTCAAAATCGAAGCCAGCAATCTTTGTTGAAAGAAGCCGCACTCATTTCAAATTTGCCGGATTTCAAAGGCTACATTCATGATGTGGGCGGTCCCACTGCAAATTTCCGCCATGTAGCCTGTAACCGGCAAAAAACACAGGGGGCTTGCAAAAACCGCCAGTGCCTGTTTCCGTCGCCTTGTAAAAATTTAAACACCGATCATACTGATTACCTCAGTTTACTGCGCAAATTACGTGCCTTGCCAGGCATAAAAAAGGTTTTTATCCGCTCCGGCCTGCGATATGATTATCTAATGGCTGGTAAAAACCAAGATTTTTTAACGGAGCTTTGTCAATATCACGTAAGCGGGCAACTGAAAGTTGCACCGGAACATGTTTCCAGCACCGTTATGGATTTAATGGGAAAATCGGGGAAAGAAGTTTATTTGCGCTTTGCCAAAGCGTTTCAACTCACCAACCAAAAATTAGGTAAAGAACAATATCTCGTACCCTATTTTATGTCCAGTCATCCCGGGGCCGGACTAAAGGAAGCAATTGAACTTGCGGAATTCATTCGCGATTTAAACTACTATCCACAGCAAGTACAGGATTTCATCCCCACTCCGGGCAGCCTCTCGACATGTATGTATTATTCCGGCATCAATCCCTTGACCGGTAAAAAAATCTATGTTGCCCGTGATTTACATTCCAAACAGCTGCAACGCGCTTTACTGCAGTATCGTAATCCGGCTAATTATCAACTCGTTACTGAAGCGTTACAAAAAGCCGGTCGTACGGATTTAATCGGTTACGGACCAAAATGTCTTGTTCGCCCTCCCAAAACGGATCGTACTGATTATAAACACAATAATAGAAATGATAAAAATGATAAAAATAAACCGCGCCGGCTTACGCCGACGCGGAATAAAAAATCTCGCTAGGTTTTTACATTATTTTACTCTATTTTGTTTTAGCCTCCAAACCGAAAACTTGACGACATTTAGCGGATAAAAGATATTTAGCAATTGACCCATGAATAATCATAATAACAATACCCATTACCAGTAAAGCGCTTTCATTATTATCCATCAAATATATGACGACCAAAAAAGCGGCTAATATAACCAAAAAAACAGATAAAAATAATTCGAGCTTACGCGCCCATTTTTTCAACCGGAATATTCCATAAGCGGGGACTGCGTATAACAGCATGCGGAACCCTGATTGCATCATTTCAACACTGTTTCCTTTGGTTGCTGCATCATATATGCCGAATAAACTAAGAACAGCAATAAAAGATAAAAACAACCCAATAATGATAAGTCCCAAAGTTAGGTTAGGGTGAAAAAAAGCCAACCATGATGGTCTGTATGAAATTGTCTGTTTAGGTATGTTCTTCATGACAACACTCCTTCCATATATTGTTCATTTTATCATACTAATCTTCATTTTTGAACTAAAGCTACAGTCTTTTTTAGTAGTAGGATTTTTTTATATACGTCGCGAATGTAATTTTTAATATGCAATTTTTGTCGGAGGATACTATGCGTCGTTATGCACCTTTATTTTTAATTTCTTGTTTTATACTGTTTACAACGGTTTTAGGCTTAACCTATCTTTCCGGTCATGCCGATAAAAAACTCCCGGAAAACAGCAATAGTATTACCATTTATACAACATTACCGGCAGAACAGGTTTCATTACTTGCGCAAGATTTTGAAAGGGATCATAAAATCCACGTAAATATTGTTTTATTGTCTAATCAGGACTTAATTACTCGTCTGGAAGCAGAAAAAGAAACGCCGCAAGCGGATGTAGTATTGGCTGATCAAGCTTTGCTTATCCAACTAAAACAAATGAATTTGTTGGAACCTTGTTTTTCTGAACAAATCGATCTTGTTCCGGAGCAGTTTGTCGATGCTGATAACTATTGGACAGGTCTTTGGTATGATCCAATTATTTTTGCAGCAAATCAAGATTTCATCCGGACTAGAACTGTTGATATTGGTACATGGAATGATCTTGTCACCAAAGAAGACGGCCCAAAAATTCGCTTGGGAATTACTGACTTTATGACTGCCGATGCTTCGGCAACGATATTACATACCATGGTTGCCCTCAAAGGTGAACCAGAGGCCCTGTCCTTTTTTAAAAAAATTCATCCACAAATTGTTCAATATGCCAAATTTTTAACAACGCCGATACGAATGGTTGGACTTGGTGAATGTGACGTTGCGATTGCTGTCCAAAGTGAAACAATCCGTTATATTAACGACGGATTTCCCATAAAAATACTGTATCCGGAAGATGGCACGGCATTTCACTTAACCGGCGCCGCTTTGGTAAAAAAGGCAACCCGTCAAACAGATAGCATCATACTTATTGATTGGTTATTGCAAGATAACGCGCAATGGACGATGCAAAAAAACAAATATTATTTCGTTCCGGTAAATCCGGAGAGCCAGATGGTAAAGAATTTGGCAATGAAAAATTTAGAATTATGGGAAGCCGTTCCTAAGTTAACGGCAAAAGAAAAACAAAAATTAATGGATACTTGGGTTCAAACCGTACGACTTGCTCCCAAAGAGACAAAATAGGAGGAAATGAATGCTTAAAATTGGTTTTATTAGCCTTGGCTGTGCAAAAAACTTAGTAGACACCGAAGTAATGCTCGGTATACTAACACAAAATAATCTGGTAATTACGGATGATCCGCAAGAAGCGGATATTTTAATCATTAATACGTGCACATTTATTGATGCCGCGAAAGAAGAATCAATAACCACTATTTTGCAAATGGCGGAATATAAAAAGACCGGCCGTTGCCGCTCACTTATCGTTGCTGGTTGCCTAGGACAACGATATCATCAGGAATTACTTGATGAGTTGCCGGAAGTTGATGCAATCATTGGCACCGGTGCATGGCATCGGATTATGGAGGCGGTCGATGCCACAATGCAAGGCCGTCGTCTTTTGTTGGTTGGCGAAGCAGATTCCATTTATGATGAAACGATGCCGCGGATAACTACTACACCGGAATACAGCGCTTATATTAAAATCGCCGAAGGTTGCAATAATTGTTGCTCCTATTGCGTGATCCCGATTGTCAGAGGGTCATTCCGCAGCCGTACGATCCCATCGATTGTCCGGGAAGCAGAAAACCTTGCTGCACGCGGGGTGCGGGAAATTAATCTGATTGCTCAAGATACAACCAGCTATGGTAAAGACTTATACGGTAAACCACAATTGACCGAATTACTGCAGGAATTGGTGAAAATAGAAGGTATCCATTGGTTTCGGTTACTATATTGTTATCCTAAGTATTTTTCTGATGAACTGATTGATTTGATAGCCAATGAACCAAAAATCTGCAAATATATAGATTTGCCGTTACAACACGCAGATGGTGAAATACTGAAAGCCATGAACCGAAAAGATACCCCGGAAGAAATAGCGGTTTTGTTGACAAAATTGCGTCAAAAAATCCCTGGCGTTGTGGTCCGCACTTCAATGATTGTCGGCTTTCCCGGTGAAACAGAAGAACAATTCCATCATCTTTGCCAATTTGTTGAACAACAACAGTTTGAACGAATGGGTGTTTTTGTTTATTCACAAGAAGAAAATACGCCGGCTGCCAAAATGCCAAATCAGGTTTCTGATGAATTGAAACAAGAAAGATACCATACGCTGATGGCAATGCAGTGTAAAATTTCCGAACACTTGAATTTGAAGTTGGAAGGTCAAATTATTGATGTGTTAATCGAAGGATTTACGGAAGAGAATCCCGATATTGCCTATGGACGATCTTATCGGGAAGCGCCTGATGTTGACGGCCGGATTTTTATAGAAAATGCCGGGGCGCTGCAACGCGGCCAATTTGTACGGGCCAAAGTGGTGCAAGGTTTTACTTATGATTTACTGGCAGAAATATTGCCTGAATAATACCATCCGCTTCAGTGGAAGAACGGGGGAAAAAATGATCATTGAGTTAATTAGCACCGGAACTGAGTTATTATTAGGAGAAATCATAAATACAAATGCGCCTTATTTGGCAAAACGCCTTAACGAACTTGGTTT
>CAYUNV010000201.1:0-3758 GCA_964446265.1 uncultured Negativicutes bacterium
TCTTTGGTATAAGGCATTCCGACATCTTTTAACCGAAGGGCATTGCGAACCAACTGTCTTGCCGCCTCGACCTGGGTGGCCATATCTGCTAACTTGAAAGCCACGGCCTGATGTCTGCCGATTGGTTTTCCGTTCACATCCAAATAGGTTTTCGCAAACTGAATTACTTCATCCAGAGCTCTTCGCGCCAACCCAACACTCATCGATGCTACAATGGGTCTAGCCATATCCAGCGTCTTCATGGCAATTTTCATGCCGTCGCCTTCTTTGCCCAGCAGATGATCCTTCGGAACCCGGACATTCTTGAGACGTAGTTCTACCGTATTGGAACTGCGAATACCCATTTTGTGTTCTTCCGCTCCTACCACAACACCATCCCGTTCTTTCTCGACAATAAATGCGCTAAGGCCCTTTACGCCTTTTTCAGGATCGGTGGAGGCAAAGACGACCATAATGGAAGCATAACCGCAGGTTGTGGCAAAACATTTAGTGCCGTTGATTATCCATTCGTCTCCTTCGAGTTTTGCGACCGTAGTACAAGAACCGGCGTCAGAACCGGCGCCTGGCTCGGTAAGGGCAAAGCCGCCCATTCCGCCGTTCACCAAACGCCCGTAGTATAACTTTTTCTGATCATCGGTTCCAGCGATGGCCAACGGATAGGAACTTAAACCATTACCGCATAGGGTAGTAGCAAAAGCAACACAACCATAGCCCCATTCTTCGGCAACAAGAGATTGAGTGACTGAATCGTAACCGGGTCCGCCATATTCCACCGGTACCGCCATACAATTCAACCCAACTTCTTTATTCTCCGCCAGGATAAATTCGTGAAAACCGCCTCGTTCATCCCATTCCCGGTCCACCGGAATGATATATTTCGCAGTAAACTCCCGTGCCTTTTGCTGAATTATTTGTTGTTCGGGAGTGATCGTCAAATCCTGCATTATTTCATCAACCTCTCTTTTCGCATCCTTGATTCTAGCAGTCCTTTATTTCCCCTTATTGGACTTCAAACAATTTTCCAGGATTGAGAATCAGATTCGGGTCAAGGGCTTTCTTAATGGCGCGCATCATATTCAGCTCTACTGAATCGGTGTATTTCTCCAACAAATGTTTCTTTTTGTAACCAATGCCATGTTCGCCGGATAAGCGCCCTCCCAGCGGATAGATCACCGCATAAATTTCATCCTGGATAGCGGCTAACTTTTCGTCCCACTGTTCGGCGGAAATCGTTCCCGGCATAATGCATAAATGAATGTTGCCGTCGCCAGCGTGACTGACTACCCGAGCCACTCCATCGTGTTTTTCACAGATTTCCACCATGGCCTTCATCGCGGCAGGCAGCTGGTCTAACGGCACAACCGCATCTTCATTGCTTTGAACCAGCGATTCATGACGGAACGCTTCTGCAACCGATTTGCGGATCTTCCATATTTTCTCGCTTTCAGGCATTAATACTTCTATCGCATTGTTTTCCGTACACAGTTCATCAATTTTGGCCGCCTTATCATCCAACTCGTCATCATTTTCTGCTTCCACCTGGATAATCAAATAGTTGCCATCTTCACTATGGGGAAGTTTCTCCTTGAGGTAACCTTCTACACACCGACTCGCGCGACCATCCATGAATTCTACGCAAGTCGGTTTCACACCGGCTTTGATCACTTTTGTAACTGTGGAAATGGCGGAATCAATATCCGGAAAAACAGCTAATAAATCAACCACGCTGGGCGGCTGGGGCGCAAGTTTCAACGTCACCTTGGTAATAATACCCAAGGTTCCTTCCGAACCAATCACCAACTGCTCCAATGCGTAACCGGTACTGCACTTTGCCAGGCGGCCGCCGAGAACGGTAATTTCACCGGTCGGAGTTACTACTTCCATGCTATAAACCTGATGCCGGGTTGTACCGTATTTTACCGCTTTATTGCCACCGGCGTTCGTGGCAACATTGCCGCCGATAAAACAACTGTCGCCGCTGCAGGGATCGCCTGGATAATACAAACCTGCATCATTGGCCGCCTTCTGCACGTCACCGGTCAGCACACCGGCTTCCGCTTCAATATATAAATTGTCAGGATCCACTTTGATGATTTTATTTAACCGGTCTGTGGTCAGCACGATACCGCCATGAATTGGCGTAGCGCCGCAAGAAAGTCCGGTACCGGCCCCACGGGGTACCAACGGAACCAGTTCGCGGTTTGCCAGCTTGACAACCTGGGCAATCTGTTCTGCTGTTTCCGGGAAAACTACCACTTCCGGCATATAAATATAATGAGGATCCATTACTTCATCGTGACTATAATCTTTTAGTTTTTTCTCATCCACCGTAACATTTTCCGCCCCGACAATTCCTCTCAACTCTTCCAGTATGGTGGCCGTCACTTTATTATACTTATCCATTTTTATCAACCCCCTATGCTTTCGCGTTTTGCAGCGCTTCCGTTAACGCAGGAACAATCTCGGCATAATCACCGACGATCCCGTAGTCCGCAGCCGCAAAAATCGGTTCTTTTTCGTTGCTATTGATCGCTACGATCACTTTACTGTCACGAATTCCCGCCACGTGCTGTATCTGGCCGGACGTACCAACAGCAACATACAGGCTTCCTTTAATAATCTGTCCGGAAATGCCGATATAGCGGTCAATCGGCATCCATTTCATCTCTTCACAAATCGGACGGGTACAGCCGACTTCCGCTTCCATCGCATCGGCAAACGCCTGTATCATTGCCAGGTCTTCCTGCTTTTCCACACCCCGGCCAATGCCGATCACCCGGTCCGCTTTACTGATATCGACTCCTTGCTGTTGCGCTTTAACCGTATCGATCACCGTAAGTTTCGGATCTGCTGTAACTTCTTTGACAATCACGTCGCCGTGGCCGCCTTCGGAAGGCATGATTTCATAAGAACGGGACGGAATGGTTGCAAATGCCGGAAAAGCCAACTCTTCTGTAGTAACAGCCAGTCCGCCGTAAACGAGCCGGTCCGCAACCAGCTTATCTCCCTCCAACACGATCTTTACCGCATCGGTCAACAGTCCGGCATCCAGGCGGGCTGCCGCTTTAGCCGCTATATATTTGCCGCGGGAAGTGCCGCCGATCAAGACGATCTCAGCGCCTTCCTCCCGGATAGTCTCCGCTATCGCTTTTTCATATGCTTCAACCCAGGTGTCACTGCCCTGCAAAACAATTACTTTTTCTGCGCCCAACGCAGCCAGTTCCTTCGCTCCTTCGACATTCAAAGCAATGGCTCCAACCGTTTTTCCGGTTTGTTTCGCCATTTCTTTCGCCGGTGTTACCAGTTCCTTTGCCAGGTTGATATCTTCACTGAAAACCCAAATTCCTGCCATAGTTCTTCCCTCTCCTCTCTCCGCGTCCGTTTAGATTACGCCTTCTTTCGTCAAATTCGCTACGAGCTGGGCCGCGATTTCCGTCGGCGTCCCCTCTTTGTAAATGACGTTCTTTCGTGACATGATGTAGCCTTTCATCTCGCGCAGCGTTCTCTTCGGCGTAAGCTTTTCGTTTTCCAAACCCAAATCGCTGACTTTTAACTCCAACTGTGGTTTTCTCCCGGCCGCCAAAACCTGTTTTACGGTAGGAAAACGAGGCTGGGCAATTTCCGGCAGAACCGTATACACCGCTGGTCCTTCTACGCTGATGGTTTCGGTCGTATCGCCAACCCGGCGGGTAGCGATTACTTTTTCTCCTTCTACTTCCAGTTTTATCACACAAGTAACGGCGGGAATATCCAACAGT
>CAYUNV010000201.1:3768-6289 GCA_964446265.1 uncultured Negativicutes bacterium
GAAGTATCGGCGCATAAAACCATCGAATACTCTCCCGCCTGCCGGACTGCGGCCGCCAAAGCGTTCGCGGTTACATACGCATCTGCCTGATCGGCGTTCGAATCATTGATCCAAATCGCCCGTTCCGGCCCGCGGGCCAAAGCATCTTTCAACGACTGCTTTACATCGGCTCCGCCGTAGGAAATAGCGACGGAACCGCCGCCATGAGTTTCTACAAGTTGCGCCGCAAGTTCGATCGCATTCTTGTCATACTCACTGATCCTTTTTTTGGCCCGGCTGGTATCCAGACTCAAGGTGTTTGGATCAATTTTGATTTCTTGTTCATTCGAAATCCACTTATAACAAACGAGAATGTTTTGCATTTACGAGTGCCCCTTTCTGAATTTTAAAAATAATACACAATGTGTTGATAAGTATTTTAAAAATACACAATGCGTTGATAATGTTTTTATGGTAAAATAAGTTGACTGCTATAACAGAGGTGTTGTGAATGGAATTCCGTCAGTTACGTTATTTCGTGCAAATCGCGCAAGACAAAAACTACACGACCGCTTCGAAAAAACTATTCATATCCCAACCCACACTAAGTTGGACGATTAAACAACTTGAAGATGAACTAGGGATCAAGTTGTTTATCCCTGACGGCAAGAAATTGCTGCTTACCAACGACGGTGAAGAATTGTTGGAGCATGCAAAATGCCTTTTGACCGAACGGCAAAAAGTAATGGAGTTATTTCAAAAACGGAAGGAAATTTTAACCGGTCATATCCATCTGGGATTACCCTTGCTGTTTGCAACCGGTTTTTTCATCCAGACCGTCATGAATTTCATGGAACAACATACGAAGGTAAAAATTACGATGGATAACTCCAATTCGATGGTCATTCAAGAAATGGTGGAATCAGGAAAAATAGACGTTGGTATCGTCACCTATGTTTTCCCGTCACCTAATTTAAACGCCATTGACCTGCCCAACATCAACTACTCAGTCTCCCTTGTAGTAAACAACAGGCATCGTTTCGCAAGCAGACCTACCGTTTCGTTTGGGGATTTGAAAGGTGAATCGTTTATTTTGCTGGGAGAAGGAAACACGGATTACATGATCAGCGCCTTCGCCATCCAATCCTGCAAAAAAGCAGGGTTCACTCCCAACGTATTGTTTAGAAGCAGGGAGGTGGATATCATTTGCAACGCAGTCGCAAACAGCAATAACATTTCGATCCTTCCCACACCGTTTTTTGAGCCGGAAAAATACCCCATTCTTTCTGCCATTCCGTTTAATTTTCCGGAAACCAAGATGCCTACTGCCATCATTACGAGAAAAAACGCCAACAGTTCTTTACTCGTGCAGACATTTATCCAGTATATTGCCGACGCTTTTCTGAAAGCCGGACGCATCAAAATGTGATATCAGGGAGCCTGTTGATTATATAGACAGGCTCCCTATTCTATTATCAGAACGCCGCCATCTCTGTGAATGCCTGAATTCTTGTTCTGGCTTGCTCGTCAGTCTCCGTTTCCAAATCCGTTTCAATGTACACATGGGGAATGTTGGCCGCATCCAACTGTTTTTTGAAGATCGGATAATCAAATTCTTCCGGATCGCAGAATTTCGTCATACAGAACAGCACGCCGTCTGCACCGGTTTCTTTTACATCTTCAATGATGATGTCGCAGCGTTTTTTCTCCGGATCGAACAAGAGGGAGCAACCTTCCATGGTTGACCAATATCTGGCCAGGTTTTCCAACGGGTTGTCTGCCGTTTTCAAAACGTCGCTGCGGAACATTCTGGTTTCCTGGGCCAAATCATCCGCCACAACGGCAATCTTATTTTCTTCCAAAATTTTCAACAGGGCCGGAGTATCCATTTTAATACCGCTTACAACTACCTTTTTTCCGTCCCATTCTTGGGCCGGTTCCGCTTTCAAGGCTTCGATCAGTTTCGCAACCATAGCCGTATATTGGACTTTGTCCATGAAGAAAGCGCTTTTGATTACGGCATTTCGTACCGAAGGAGTAACGGTCGTAGGATAATTTCTTGCTACTTTGACAAACTCTCTCATGGTACGGCGGTATTTATTGAATACTTCAATACTGTTGTTGAGTGCTTGATCAGTAATTGTATTGCCGGAGATTCTTTCCAAAGTCTTTTTGATCGTTTCATATTCAGACGCTAAAAATTTCACACCCGCCTCCGTTTTGCGGTTCACCGGCGGTACCAGCGAGATGAACTCGACCTGCGGCACAGCAACCTTCCAGTTCTGGCTTGAAGATCGCAAGGAGTCGCAAAGGTTGGGAATAATTACCCCATCCAGACAGTCGTAAATCCCTTTCATACCCATTTCAAATGCCGTTTGCAGGATGCCGCAATAGAAGGAAGGCAAATAACTTCTTACCGCTGACGGCTCGACATTGCCGCCCCAAATTCCTACCGGCAGCATGCCTGCCGCGTGTATCAGTTCCTGCGGTGCATAATAAAAATAGCCGATCGCTTTACTCCCGGTTTCGGCTATATATTTTT
>CAYUNV010000202.1:0-5816 GCA_964446265.1 uncultured Negativicutes bacterium
AGCACCACTGCATTGCTGCCGGTTGCCGGGTGTCATCGGGCCAGTCCCTCGACCTCTCTGGATAAGAGTCTTATTTTCAATTACAACCATCGTATCATAACCCATTTACAGCGTCAATGCGAATTGGGGCTTTGGCTGCAATTTTTCCTGTTAAGCTACTCTACCAGCCGCGTTCCTGCATCCGTTCGTTCGCAGGAATCGCAGATATTTCAATTCCTACCATGGCTTCGCCCAAATCCCGGGAAACTTCCGCTAAAACTGCCGGATCCTTATAGTAGGTCGTAGCCGCAACAATGGCTTTTGCCCGGCGTGCCGGATCACCGGATTTAAAAATACCCGATCCAACAAAAACACCGTCGCAGCCTAATTGCATCATGAGAGCCGCATCTGCCGGGGTAGCAATTCCGCCTGCGGCAAAATTGACAACCGGCAACCGGCCTAATTTATAGGTTTCCTGCACCAACTCAAGCGGCGCGGCAATGTTTTTGGCAAATGCCGCCACTTCTTCTTCCGGCAAATTCTGTAATTGACGAATTTCTGACATGACAAGACGAATATGTTTCACTGCCTCAATGACATTGCCGGTTCCCGGTTCGCCTTTCGTTCGAATCATCGCTGCCCCTTCACCGATCCGCCGCAACGCTTCGCCGAGGTTTTTCGAGCCGCAGACGAAAGGAACCTGAAACTTGTTTTTATTGATGTGAAACTTATCATCCGCCGGGGTTAGTACTTCACTTTCATCAATATAATCAATCCCTAATGACTCCAGTATCTGTGCTTCGACAAAATGACCGATCCTGGCTTTAGCCATTACCGGAATCGTCACCGCATCCATGATTTTAAGAACAACCGAAGGATCGGCCATCCTGGCTACGCCTCCGGCAGCCCGGATATCAGCGGGAACGCGTTCGAGCGCCATAACGGCGCACGCGCCTGCTTCTTCTGCAATTTTCGCCTGTTCCGGAGTGGTGACATCCATAATCACTCCGCCCTTCAGCATTTCAGCCAGTCCGGCTTTCACTCGAAAAGTACCTTGTTCCATAGTAGCCCTCCTATAATAAAATAACAAAATTCCATGCTCCAATAGTAAATGTTGGGGCATCATGACCCGCCCCAACCTTTACTCCGCCGAACGGCTTTCTATCTGTCTGCCGTCAAAGGTTCCCGATCGCTGATTTACAAATAAGAAGCCTCTGCTTCATCCTGGAAAAGCGGAGTGGACAAATACCGTTCTCCCGTATCCGGCAACAATACGACAATGACTTTGCCTTTATTTTCCGGGCGTTTTGCTAATTGCGTCGCTGCAAATGCCGCCGCGCCGCTGGAAATTCCGATCAATAAACCCTCTTCTTTCGATAATGATCTTGCCGTGGCGAATGCATCTTCATTAGAAACTGGAATAATTTCATCCACAATCTTCAGATCTAGTACATCTGGAACAAAACCGGCGCCAATTCCCTGGAGCTTATGTGGTCCCGGCTTGCCACCCGATAATACCGGTGAAGAAGCTGGTTCTACGGCAACGATTTTTACATTCGGGTTCTTCTCTTTGAGGACGCTGCCAACGCCAGTCACTGTTCCGCCAGTGCCAACACCGGCGACAAAGATATCGACTTTGCCATCCGTATCGCGCCAAATTTCTTCGGCCGTTGTTTGACGATGAATGGCTGGATTCGCAGGGTTTTTAAATTGTTGCGGAATAAAGGCTTTCGGCGCTTTGGCCGCCAATTCTTCCGCTTTTGCAATCGCTCCTGGCATTCCTTCCGCTCCTGGAGTAAGCACTAATTGCACACCTAACGCTTTTAGCAAATTGCGCCGTTCCAGGCTCATCGTATCCGGCATCGTCAAAATCAATTTGTATCCTCTGGCCGCAGCAACAAACGCCAGCCCAACGCCGGTATTGCCGCTAGTCGGTTCAATAATAAGCGTATCTTTATCAACCAATCCTTTTTCTTCCGCATCTTTAATCATTGCATAGCCCACACGATCTTTTACGCTGCCCAGCGGATTAAAATATTCCAGTTTAGCAACAATTTTCGCTTCAAGATCACGGTTACGATTGTAGTTGCTTAATTCCAACAATGGTGTATTTCCGATCAAATCCGTTAAACTTTTTGCAATTTTGGCCATTTTTACAACCCCCATTAAATTACTTATTTGTGCTACACTTGACGGCCTTTCTATAATAAATATGAAAAAAAGATCAAGGCTGTCCTGCGACTACCTTGACCTTCAGTTGTCTGATTGGCCGTTTCGTATAAATTCAATTGCTTATATGATAGCATTGTTATTTTCTCTTGTCAACGCAATTTAGAATAATTTCAAGCTGGTTCAAGTTTACTAATCCACTATACCGTTCCATATCACAATTACCGTTTACTAAGGCGGCGGGCCAAGTGATCGCCGCAGGACTGGACAAGTTGGACCGTTACAATCAGGATAATCACTGTGGCCAGCATAACATCTGGGCGGAAGCGTTGATAGCCATAGCGGATGGCCAAATCACCAAGCCCGCCGCCGCCGATCGCTCCGGCCATCGCCGAAAAACCGATCAGGCTGACTAGCGTAATTGTAATACCCAATACAATCGAAGAAAGCGCCTCAGGGATCAACACCTTGTAAATAATTTGCAAGGGGGAAGCGCCCATTGCCTGCGCGGCTTCAATAACACCATGATCAACCTCCCGGATAGCCGACTCGACAATCCGTCCCAGAAACGGAATCGCAGCGATACTCAAAGGGACAATGGCGGCATTGGTGCCAATCGACGTCCCGACAATCAACCGGGTCAACGGAATAATGGCAACCATCAAAATAATGAACGGCGTCGAGCGAGCGGCGTTCACAATGCTTCCTACTATAATGTTGAGTTTTTTGTTCTCCATAATATGTCCCTTGCTGGTCGTCACCAGAATGACGCCGATCGGAATCCCTGCCACCGCAGCAATGAATGCCGAAACGGCAACCATATGGACTGTTTCCACAAACGATTCAGCCAGTAATACTATGAGTTCGTACGACATAACCCAACACCTCGTTTTCTACTTTACGCACTTGAAGATACTTCAGCGCGCTTTTTATTGCTGTCTGATCGCCGCTCAGTTCAACAAGCAATGTGCCAAAGGGAGTATCTTGAATCGTATCCAGATTGCCAAACAAAAGATTGACATCAATATTGAATTTGCGAATGATCTCGGAAATAACCGGTTCTTCAGCCGAACGGCCTAAAAAGGTCAGCCGCAGCATCAAACTGCTGTTTTCCAACGGAACCGGCGAGAAATTGCAGCCGGAATAAATGGCCGGCAGATCATACCCGGCGATCGTGCGGATGAAGTCCCGGGTCGTCGCGCTTTGCGGCCGGGTAAAGACTTCCACGACCGCGCCTCGTTCAATGATCAAACCATCTTCAATCACCGCAACCCGGTCGCAAATTTCCTTAATCACCTGCATTTCATGCGTAATCAGCACGATTGTCAGTTGAAACTTGCGATTGATATCTTTCAGCAGCTCCAGAATGGAACGGGTGGTTTGCGGATCAAGGGCCGATGTCGCTTCATCGCATAACAATACTTTTGGGTGATTGGCCAGAGCGCGGGCGATAGCTACCCGCTGCTTCTGACCTCCGCTCAGTTCCGCCGGATAACGGTTCATCCGGTCACTCAAGCCTACCAGTTCGAGCAGCGGCAGCACCTCGTCCTCAATTCCCTGCTTACTTTTACCCGCCAATTCAAGAGGAAAAGCAACATTATCGTATACCGTGCGCGAAGATATAAGATTGAAGTGTTGGAAAATCATGCCGATCTTTTTGCGCGTTTCCCGCAGCTGCCGCTCGGACAACAAGGTGATTTCTTCACCATCGACTACTACGCTGCCGCTCGATGGTTTTTCCAACATATTGATGCAGCGGATTAAGGTACTCTTTCCTGCGCCGCTCTTGCCGATAATTCCATAGATCTCGCCGGCCTTCACGCTGAGATCGATTCCTTTCAATGCGTGAACGAATCCTCTCTCCCCACGGTATTCTTTTGTTATTTCTGTTAATTCGATCATGCTGCCATTCCCTCTTTCCCTTACCACGTTATCAGATAATCTTACCAGGTTGGTACAAATGATCCTTTATACTTCTCCTCTATCCATTGTTTCACTTCTGTTGAATGGTATGCTTTAATCAATTTTTGGTAAGCAGGATTCTCCTTGTCTTTTGTTTTCACCGCAATCACGTTAGCATACGGTGAATTTCCGTCTTCAATGGTTAATGCGTCTTTCGTTGGTATAAGCCCGGCGACAATCGCGTAGTTGGTATTGATTGCGGCTGCATCCAGGTCATTCAGCGACTGCGGAATCTGAGCTGCTTCAAGTTCTTTTATTTTCACGTTTTTCGGATTTTCGACAATATCAGCTACCGTTGCTTTAATCCCCGCATCCGGTTTTAACTTAATAATACCGGCTTTTTCTAGCAACAATAATGCTCTGGCGCCATTGCTGGGATCGTTCGGAATAGCAACGGATGCACCGCTGGGCAATTCAGAAATGGTTTTGATCTTCTTGGAATAAACACCCATGGGGAAAATCACCGTTTTTGCGATCGATACGATATCATACTTGCGATCTTTGATCTGGTTGTCCAGGAATGGTTGATGCTGGTAACTGTTGGCATCGATATCGCCTTGGTGCAGAGCGATATTCGGCGTGATGTAATCATTAAATTCTACGATTTGAATCTCCAAACCATCTTTCGCGGCCACTTTTTTGACGGTTTCCATAATTTCCGCATGCGGTCCCGCCGTTACCCCGACTTTGATTGTTTTCTTCTCTGCAGCCGGAGCCGTTGAACTCGCCGGTTGCGATCCGCCGCAACCGGCGAGCAGAGTGGCCAGGATACCAATAATGACTAGTAGTGCGCTGATTTTTTTCATTTTTTCTCCTCCGTTTCGTATTGGTCATCTTACAACCTGCACTGTTTTCCTTTTCCAAGAAAATTAGAAAGCCCATCTTGCGCCGAGCTTTATCTCGTTAACAACCTGTAAAACCCCGCCATTCCATGTTGGGGTTAACAGGTTATAAAACTCGAACTAAGTTCGCTCTAAGGTTTCGGAAGATGTTGTAACCACTTCCGAAACCAAGGCTCACTTATTATAGCGACGGCGTAAGGTGCTGGCTGCACTTATGTTCATCAGATAAAATTTATACTTTCTGATGAACGCAAAAAGACCAAACATGTCTTTTTAACATGTTTGGTCTTCAGTGTGTCTGATCAACCAATTCATATACTATTTTTCTATTGATATGTACTACTACCCCTCAACGGTTTTCAAGGGCTTGCTTACAATTTTCCATTGTCATTTTCCGTTCCCGGCAAGCAATTTTTTATAATAACTTTGCGCCGTATATAATGCCGCAACCGGATTATGGCCGGTAAGCCGGTCTTTCGTCACTAACGTCGTTGTCGGCGCTTTGGCATATTTATAGAACAAGCTGTCATGCCCTACGCATAACCCCACAACAACATTCAACTGCGTTTTGTTTTTGTTGAGCAATTTTGCCTGCAATACCGGGTTGCACATCGGTTCGTTGGGCCGCATGATGTATTCATCGCCAATGTTAATTTTCGTTTTCGGTACTGCTGCTACCTTGCAGGCAATTCCAAATACTTCAAAGTCATTCGCTTTCAAAATGCGGGCAAAAATTCTGCTTTCATGTAAAAGTCCCGCACAGGTTGCAATCCCGATTTTCTTTGCCCCAACCCGTCTGGCAAATTCCATGATTTCTTCCACACGGGTATATTTTCCATAAAAACCGCCTTCTACTTCCGCTCC
>CAYUNV010000202.1:5826-6284 GCA_964446265.1 uncultured Negativicutes bacterium
AATTGCCAGACGCTTCACTTCAGGATCATTCGTATACAAATCAACAATTTTGTCGATTTCTTTGTCCGTCAACTGGGTTGTCAGGCAAAATTCCGGGAAATTCCCATCCCCTTTAAAACAACTTCCCGCGCCGCAATCCGTACAAGTAAGACTCTGTTTTTCTTTTTCTTTTGAATTCGCCATATCACTATTCCTCCAGTATCCAATTAACTACTTATTGTATATACATTTACTTTATCACAATTCGATCCGAATCAGTATATACCTTTTCCGTGAAATCCTGGCCGATACCTGGAAGCTCCGGCACCGTATAGCGCCCATTGACCGGTTGATAGTTATGAACGCATAATTCGACGTACTCCGGCAGTAATGCTTTTTGATGGTGCTCATGAATGCAGAAATTCGGAATTGCCGTTTCGGCATGCAAGGCTGCCGCCTCTGCTACACCGGTTCCGGCT
>CAYUNV010000203.1:0-6282 GCA_964446265.1 uncultured Negativicutes bacterium
AGACAGATCGATGAAAATCAAACATTCCCGCTCCTATACTTTTATGAAAACATTGATCTTACGGAAATTGCCGCTCGCTTTGCCTGTGACTATTTTGTCAAAAATGGGGTAACTTATGAAAAAACATCCTGCGCTTCCTTACCGCCCGTGTATACAATTTATGTGCAACAGTCTGAACAGCAGGATTGGGTTGACAGCGGACTCGAATTGATTGTGCGGTCTGGTAAGGGCCTGCGGTTAGAATTGCGCCAGTATATGGAAAATACAGCATATTTCCCGGAAATTCATGTGTTTGAAATCAGTACCAACCGGGAATTGTTGCTGCTGTTGCAGAGTGACTATCTCTACTGGTTAGGACAAGAGTGGCAAAAAACATCAGCGGAGATTGATGAAGACCGCCAGACCTATGTATATTATGCTGTACCGGCAAGCGGAGGATTGTGATATGGCCGATAAGGATAAATTGATTATGGGGCTGTTCATAACAGCGGCGCTGGCCCTTACTCCAGGCTGCGGGGATAATGAAGGAACCCGGCATGTGCATGTCGACAAGGATGGGGACGGCTATTGCGATGATTGTAATGCCAACATGAATACTACGCATAGCAGCGGCACCGGATCGCGGTTCTACGGCCTGCCTCATTATGGATCGACAACTTCTGGTGCCGATGGCCATATATCGACCGGCACTGCGGCCAAGGGCGGAATTGGCAGCCATGCGGTAGGTGGTGCAGGGTGAATTATGCCATGCGGCGCGCAGGGATATATGAACCACTGCGGAAAAAAGGAATATTTACCTGGGATGTGCTCTATGGGCAAGAATATGCCTTGGCATCAGTGGGCCGCCTTACGGAAGGCGATCGCAGTGAGCTTGCTTATGCAACGGAACAATTAGGAACGATATTTGCCAAAACGGTATCGGTTGTTCAGTGCGGCAAAGATGCCTTGTTAGCCGAATTAGGTATTCCAGCGGCGGCTTTTACCCCAGTGCGCCTGATATTTCGACCTGAGATGCCGACCTTAATCGGCCGTTTTGATTTTGCCAAGACTGCGAACGGCTGGAAGATGCTTGAGTTTAATGCCGATACTCCCGGCGGTATTGTGGAAGCGTATTATGTGAATGGTGAAGTATGCCGTTATTATGGGAGTCAAGATCCTAATGAAAAGTATAAGTCTGATCTGCAAGGCGCACTCGTTGAAGCGGCTGTGTCGTTTGCCGGCAAGGGTTATTCAATAAACCAAACCGTATTCAGCGCTCTGGACTGGCATCCTGAAGACTTGGGGACAGTTCGGTATCTGCAGCAAGAATCGGGCTTAAACGCGTGCTTTTGCCCGCTTGCTGATTTGCGGGTATATCGCGACCGGCTATGTGCGCCGATTGACGGCGAATTGGTTCCGATTGATCTGTGGTATCGTTTGCATCCGTTAGGAACCTTGAGCGGGGAGACCGATCGGGATGACTATCCTACCGGCGCGCATGTCCTTGATTTGATTGCCAGAAAAAAGCTGGCTGTGCTCAATCCGCCCAGCGCATTGATTGCGCAAACGAAGGCCTTGCAGGCGCTGATTTGGAACTTATGCGAAAAGAAAGAATTTTTTTCTTTACTGGAACGTGAAATCATAAAGCGATATATGTTGCCGACCTATCTGGAAAACCGGTTTGCCGGAGTGCATTCCTATGTAATTAAACCTGCCTTGGGGCGGGAAGGCGGAGGAATCACCATTTGCGGGCCAAATGGCACTGTTTTATGGCAAAACGGCGAGCAAACTTACCGCGACCAAGTAATGGTATTCCAGCAGTATGCTGAAATGGAACCGGTTACGGTGGAAACCTTATTGGGCTGGCGGCAGGGCTTTGTAGTGTGGGGGTCATTTCTCATTAACGGAAAAGCCTCGGCTGTGAATGCCCGGATTGGTGGCCGCATTACGGATGACTTGTCTTATTTTTGGCCGATAACTCTTACTGATAACAAGGAGAATGCGAGGGATGGCAATGGGAGCGCAATGGACTAATTTAGTGAACTTTTTAATTTACCTGGGGATTTCATTGTTGTTAATGGGAATTGGACTTTGGGTCTTTATGCTGATTACTTCCTACAAGGAATTTCAGATGATTGGCGCAGGTGGTACGGAAGTTGACGGCAAAGCCGCTTCCGCTCAGGCGGCCGCGTATACCCTCGGCGGAAAAATACTGGGGTTGGCGCTTGTCCTCGCGTCGGCAGTTTTCCATTCTGTCAATCCGTTTGATTTAATCGTATGGGGATTGATTGGCATCGGGTTTCAGATATTCATATGTTATCTCTATGAGCTGGTAACACCGTTCAAGGTTGGCACGGAAATTTCGAAAGGGAATGTTGCCGCAGGGGTTTTATCTGCTTTTATCAGCGTGTCGTCTGGTTTATTGCTGGCTGCCCTTATTAGTTATTGACTGAGGATGTTCTGAGAAGCATTTTAAATGAATTGATATAGTGGGAGACTTTTTCATGCGTGTAGCGGGAGTAAAAGTAAATACATATGAGTATCAAGAAATAGGACGGGTCCTCAAACAAGCTTTAGGTCTTCTAGGCGATATGCCGCAGTGGATACAACCTGGGGATAGAGTGCTTATCAAACCGAATATGCTGGAGGGTTTACCGCCGGAGAATGCGGTGACGACTCATCCGGAATTGATTCGGGCCGTGATTCGACAGGTAAAACAACAGGGGGCAATTCCACTGGTGGGAGATTCGCCAGGGGTTACTGATACGTTCAAAGCGGCGGAAAAGTGCGGAATTTTAGCAGTCTGCCGCGAAGAGGGTGTGGAATTACTCTCTTTTGCCCAGACAATAGATTTTTCCTACCCGGATGGACTGACGGTAAAAAAATTTACTCTGGCCAGCCCGCTGGTGGAGGTTGATAAAGTGATTTCGGTTGCCAAAATGAAAACCCATACGTTTATGGGGATTACCGGGGCGACCAAAAACTTATTTGGCTGTATTGTCGGTATGCAGAAAGCGCAATTTCACCTTCGTATGCAAAAACGGCGGGAGTTTGCCGGGATGCTGCTTGATTTGGCAGGAGCAATCAAACCGGTTCTGTCCATCGTTGACGGAATTGTAGGGATGGAAGGAAATGGTCCGCGCAATGGAACGCCGGTAAAAAGCGGGGTTTTGTTGGCTGGGATTAATTGTTTTGCTGTGGATGTGGTTATGGCAACAATGATGGGTTTCGATCCGGAAACATCACCGGTAACTGCAGCGGCTATCGAACGGGAACTTACGCCGCCTTTTGAACAGATTGATTTTGTTGGCGATGCGCAGTCGCTGCGGCTTCATTTTGCCGAGCCGCGCAGCATGCAGGCATTGGAAGACCGATTGCCGAAATGGCTGGTTGAATTCGGCCGCAGCCAATTGACAGCCCGTCCGTCGATTACAGATGCTTGTATCGGCTGTGGCCGTTGTGCCGCCCATTGTCCGCCCAAAGCAATGACGATGAAAAAGGGGAAGGTGCACATTAATTATGATCGATGCATCCGATGTTATTGCTGCCAAGAGCTGTGTCCGGAAAACGCGGTGCAAATTAGGGAAAGTGCATTGCTCAAACTGGCGCGGCGATTCGTATAAAAAGACTATGATCGTATTTTGACTGTTTATGGCGGATAGTTGGTGCGGTGAAAAATGAAAATGTCTCCACAAGTTGAATTTTTGGCAAGATTTATGCATAAAAAATATTGCAGAAAAACATCAACCAATCAGGAGGCAAAAAAATGGGCAATGACAAAATTATTATCTCATGTGCTTTGGTGGGCGGCGGAACAACCAGGCAGCAAACGCCATATGTTCCATACACGCCGCAGGAAATTGCGGATCAAGCTGTTGATGCATACAAAGCCGGAGCGGCTGTGGTTCACCTTCATATGCGGGACGATAATGGTGTGCCGACGATGGATATGGATCGGTTCCGCTGCACGGTAAACAGCATCAGAGAGCGGTGCGATGTGTTGATTAACCTTACATCGGCGAATTTTGGCTCATCGATCGAAGAACGGATACGCCCCTTTTCGGAATTAAGGCCGGAATTGGCCTCGCTGGATGCAGGGACAATGAATTGGGGGCACTCCTCTATTTTTGAAAATTCACCGGAATTTTTGGAAACTGCGGCGCGGAAGATGATGGAAGTGGATGTGAAACCGGAAATAGAAATCTTTGATCCGGGAATGCTGGATAATACCAATTATCTGATGAAACAAGGTTTGATCAAGGAACCGCCGTATTTTCAATTCGTATTGGGGGCTGCAGGCGGGATGCCGGCCACGGTTAAGGCACTGTTGTACTTGGTAGAATCGATTCCGCGCGACGCGAATTGGTCGGCGTTTGGCATTGGTAAAAGCAGTCTGGATATCATGTACGCAGCACTGGCTTTGGGCGGTAATATCCGGGTTGGTTTGGAAGATGGTATTTATATGAAAAAAGGAGTTTTGGCCAAGTCGAACGCAGAAATGGTAGAACGGGCCGTAAGAATCATTAAGGAATTCAATAAAGAGCCTGCTACGCCCGATGAAGCGCGAGCAATACTGGGCTTGAGAAAAAAATAGCATCGCAGTAAAATCTGTTTGGGGGGTCAAGGCTGGTTTGCCTTGGCTCCTTTTCAATAAATATAGTATAATTTTGGTTGTGAAAAAGCGGACAAAAAGGGACATTCCTTTTTGCCTATAAATATGATAGAATAAAAAGCGGAGTGATAGATAATGGGCAGACAAGCAAGAAAGTTAAGCAATACGGGCCTGTACCATATATTCTTTCATGGAATTAACCGACAACCTCTATTTGAAGGCGATAGCGATTTTGTCTACTTTCGGGACAGCATGCAGCAATTGAAATCCGATATGGACTTTGAGCTGTATGCGTATTGCTTAATGAACGAACATGTTCATTTGGTGATCAAAGAAAACAAAAAAGGGGATATTTCGCTGGCGATGAAGCGACTTCTAACCAAGTACGCGATGTACTTTAACCGCAAGTATGAACGGAAAGGGGCGCTGGTCGCGAACCGATTTAAGAGTGTGCCGGTGGAAGTCAATGAAAACTTTATTCCGCTGATTTGCTATATCCATCAAAATCCGCTAAAAGCTGGAAGCGTAAACCAACTGGACGACTATCAATACAGCAGTTATTTGGATTATGTGCAAGGTGGAAGTTTAACGGACACTGCTTTTTCATTGAACCTTGTGGGAAAAGAGGAATGGCTGCGATTGCACCAGATCATCATCGACGATCATTTTGATGTGAATGGGAAGATCCGTTTATCCGAAGAAAAAATGCGCCGCAGGATTTTACAGCATACAAACGGATGCGAGCCGCATGAGATCGCGGTTTGGCCCAAACAGGAGCGCGATGCATGCATTCGGCAACTAAAAGAAATTGAAGGATTTTCAATCCGGCAAATTGAACGCATGACGGGCATATCCCGGGGCGTGATCGCGAAAAGCTAATATATTATGGGTTGTGTATATTTTAAAGGGTCTGAAAAGAGCTTTCATGAAAGAAAACGAGAAATTATAGAAAGTCTGTAGTGCATTGCGATTGGCTTCTTGCACATTTTAACAGATATACCTTTTTAGCTTCCCGGAAAGTATGATGCAGGTTGGAGGGGAACACATGAACGAAGAATCCTATGCTATAACTACAGATACCATCAAACATTGGGATCCCAAACTCCTATTTAAAATATTGGACAATATGCAAGAAGTTGTAATCGTTTTGGATATAGATACCAAGGTAGTGTATGCAAACAAAGTATATTCCAAAATATTAGGTGTGCCGGTCAATAAAATAGTAGGACGCAGATTGGACGAAATTGAACCTAATTCTCTGGCGGTACAAACATTGCGAACCGGTGTGCCCACTCATGGCATACGCGATTATCTTCCGTCGGTAGGGATCGATACGGTCGGGAGTTCGGTTCCCATTATTGAAGATGGTAAAATTTTAGGTTGTATTTGTATTTTTTCCAATACAACCGAGTTGGTTAAATTGGACAGGGAATTACACCGGACGAAGGAATTAGCGAATTATTTACAAGAACAGTTGAACGAACGGGACAATTTGCCGCAATCGTTTAAAGAATACATTGGCGAGAATAGCCATTTGAAACAAACCTTGAACCTCGCAGTGAAAGTAGCGCGCACAGACAGTACCGTACTGATTCGCGGCGAAAGCGGGGTAGGAAAAGGAGTCTTAGCCGCTGCCATCCATAATAGCAGTTTGCGGAAAGAACGCCATTTGATTAAGGTCAATTGCGCAG
>CAYUNV010000204.1:0-6198 GCA_964446265.1 uncultured Negativicutes bacterium
AACATATCTTATACAGGCAGTACGAAGAAGTAGATACGAAAAGGCATGAATTTTATTTAATTGTGGTATTCTTTCAATTCCCCTTGCTCCACAACAAAAAAACCACAATTCTGAAAAGAGTTGTGGCTTTTCTTTTCAACAACCGTGACAAAAACTCATCAATCGGCTTAGCCTAATCGTATATGGTGTGATTAAGCTAACAAAAAGTTGGGCACGCAATGGAAGTTCTCAGTTCATAGAAAAGTAGTTGACGAGCCTGTGACTTTCTTTCGCTTTAGCCCCTCTTGAAATATTTTCCCTTTACAAGCCGTGACCCCGCGTCTTTGATTACCGGAAGTACCATCTCGCGGTTGAAGCGAGTGATGCCGATACGCTCCTGAGCAATCGCCCCTACGTGACGGCACCACAGTTCCATCTCCGTCAGGCAAGTCACAGTACCATTACCGCTGCCGCCCGCCGCGGCGATTAGGTCTATCTGCTTGCCGGAAGCGGCACTGCCGGCTTGGTTGAACGCTTCACAGCGGCGGAAACGGTCGAGAAAATACTTCATGCGCTCGCTCGGCTCCCCCCAATAAACGGGTGTAACGAGCACCACTCCCTCGCATATGCGGATCTTAGCCTGAATGTCCGCCAAGGTGTCAGTGCTGATGATGCACTTACCGGAACCGCGGCATTGCCCCCAACCGTTGTCGCAAACAAGGCAAGAACAAAGCTTCGCCGCACTGATATCGATAATTTCCGCTTCCCCTCCGGCGCTCGTAATGCCGTCATAAGCCGCCTTGCCGCAAGCTGCGGTCAATCCATCTTTGTTTGGACTGGCTGTGATGATGATGTACATAGCATCCCCTCGCAAGTATTTATTGATAATTATATACTCAAATTTCGTCATAGGCAAATTTGGACCCCTCCAGGAACCGGTACACCACTATGCAAAGGCCATTAGAGGTTAAGAGCAGATAAATGCAAAGGAAAAGGGAAAACCAATTTCAATAGTTTTAAGAGATCGAAGACGAAGTTTTATTAGAGATGAACAAACTAATATATGTACGAATTTTAACACGAATTCGTACGGAACGGCCATTTTTTTATAACATCTCATCGCACCATTTTTGGAAGCATTCGGAATTTGAACCCCTCTTGACAAAAAAATAATTAAGCACTAACATATTCATTTGTAACAATGTTCGCGCTGAATAAAAATTTCAGGAGGTCGAAATGGTAAATATAGACATTAACAAATGTACAGGATGTGCTGTATGTGTAAAGGAATGTTTCCCTCACAATATAATTATTAACAACGGAAGAGCGCAGACTGTAAGCGAAAAATGTATGCAGTGTGGTCATTGCGTTGCTGTCTGTCCCGCAAATGCCGTTGAAATTCCAAATTTCGATATGGCTGATGTCGCAGATATTACAGCACAAAAATTTACGGCAGATGAACTTTTATCGTTTATCAAAACCAGACGCTCTATCCGTCAGTATAGTAACCGTCCGGTGGAACAAAAATTGCTGAAACAAATTATTGAAGCCGGACGATATACGGCAACGGCTGGCAACCGTCAAGGGCTATCGTTTATTGTTGTTGAAAAAGAAATGGAATTATTTCGCGCACTTGTAATTGAAAACCTTGCGGAAAAGAGCCGCGAACTTCTTGCATCGAACAATACGCCGTTACCTCTGAAAGGCTATGCGCAGCGTTGGATAGCTGTCGAGGATGGCTACAAGAAAAATCCTCATGAAAAAGACACCATATTTTTTGGTGCTCCGATTGTGATTTTAGTTGCGGGTGACAATCCGATTGACGCAGGGCTTGCGGCATCAAACATGGAACTCGTTGCCTGTGCGAACGGACTTGGTGTTCTTTACAGCGGGTTCATTGTTAGAGGTGCAGGGAACGAGAATATAAAAAACACCCTAGGTGTTCCAGCCGATAAAGAAATTTTGGTCGCGCTTGTTATAGGCTATCCCGATGTGCAATACAGGCGCAGCGCGCCGAGAAAAAAGGCCGATATAATATGGTCGTGATCATGGACACGGGAAAGGCAGTGAATTAATGAATAATCATCTGGACAAAGACTTGCTTTATGCGATGTTCAAATTTAAGAAGGCAACATCACAGATTTCAAGCGTTTCCGATATGCGTATGAATGAGGCGCTGGCTTTGGCCATTATTGATGGGCAGTGTGTGGAAAATGAAAAGACGCTGCTTGCCAGAGAAGTCGGCGAAACTCTTTGTATTACACATTCCGCTGTTTCGCAAATGTTAACGTCACTTGAAAAAAAGGGGTATATTTGCCGTGATATAAACGAATTTGACAAGAGGCAATATCGGTTTTCGCTGACCGAAGAGGGCAGACAGGTTACCCATCAAATGAAAGAGCAGTTAGATAGAACGATAAGCATAATCATCTCACGCTTTGGTGAAGACAATACAATAACGCTCACGCAAATGCTAAGCGATTTTGCTGATCTCTTAACACAGGTGCAGAATGAAAATAAGGTGGATGCAAAATGAACTTATACGATTATATCTGGAAAAGAAAATCGACTCGAAAATATGATACGACGCCGCTGAGCTTGGAATTATTAAGTCAGATAACTCAGTTTGCAAACGATTTGAAACCGCTTTATCCCAACATTAAAACCGCGTTTGAAGTTACTGCCGATGTAAAAATTATTATGCCTATTAAGGCGCCGCACTATTTTATTATTTCAAGCGAAAACACCGAGGGATACCTTGAAAATGTTGGCTTCATGTTTGAGCAGATGGACTTGTATCTGTCGAGCCTTGGGCTTGGTTCCTGTTGGCTTGGTATGGCAAAACCATCAGTCGAGCCTAAAACAAAGCTGCCGTTTGTGATTGTTCTTGCCTTTGGCAAAGCGGCGGGAAGCCCATATCGTGAACTTTCAGAGTTCAGGCGCAAACTGCTGTCTGATATTTCAAGCGGATCGGATGATCGGCTTGAAGCCGCCCATGTTGCGCCATCCGCGTCAAACAGCCAAAACTGGTTTTTTGTGGCTAACAATGGCAATATCGACGCTTATCAAAAGAAAACCATAACGAGAATGTATGACAGGATAAATAGATTGGACATGGGTATTGCGTTATGCCATTTATTTGTAGCAACCGAGCACTTGGGCAAAGAATTTGTTTTTACTAAGGAAGCGGGAAAAGAGAAAAAAGGTTATCTATACATAGGCACCGTAAATTGAGTGCACATTTTAGTATCAAATCAAGAACAAACGCAGCTGACTTTTTTGAGTGCCTGAAAATGGTAGCTTGATTAAAAATGCAATTCGAAGAAAAGCAGTGACGAAGGCCAGGGTATTCTTTCGATTATGAAAAAACGCTGTACAGGCCTTCGTATCTATGAAAATGATTGGAGTAAAAGATATGCAATACCGGACAATGCCGAATTCCACTGAAAAATTATCCGTTTTGGGCTTTGGGTGCATGAGGCTTCCAACGCCCCTGGGGGTCCGAAAGTCATTAATAGGGTCAGCCCTATCAGCAATTGACAGAGATAAGGCCACTAAGCAAATCAGATATGCAATCGACCAAGGTGTAAACTACATAGATACGGCGTATATGTACCATCTGGGAACATCGGAAAGCTTTCTGGGCGAATATGTGCTCAAAGACGGGTACAGGGAAAAAGTCAATATTGCGACAAAGCTCCCCTGCATGATGATCAACAAAAGAGAAGGCATGGATGATATCTTTGCCAAACAATTGGCAAAACTTCAAGTCGATTATATTGACTACTATTTACTCCATTCCCTGGACGGAAATCTTTGGAGCAAAATGATTTCTTTGGGAATTACGGATTTCATGGACGATATAAAGAAACAAGGAAGGATTCGTCATATGGGATTTTCTTTTCACGGCACGAGAGAAGATTTCAAAAAAATCGCCGACGGCTACGATTGGGAATTCACACAGGTTCAGTTCAATATCCTCGATGAGCATTTTCAGGCAGGTATCGAAGGGATTGAATATGCCCACAGCAAAGGCATGGGGGTCATTGTCATGGAACCGCTGCGCGGGGGTGCCCTTGCAGGGAAAATACCCAATGACGTAAAGAAAATCTATGACAGCGCACCGATTAAAAGAAGCCCGGCGGATTGGGCATTGCGGTGGGTGTGGAATCATCCCGAGGTCACCGTTGTTTTGTCGGGAATGAACAATGAGGAGAATATCAGGGAAAATATCAAAACAGCTTCGGAATCGTTTCCGAACAGCATGAGCCAGAGTGAAATGAATGTAATCGAAAACGTCAGGAAGGCCTACTCAATGCAGGTCGGTTGTACGGGTTGCGCTTACTGCATGCCCTGCCCGGCAGGCATCGATATACCCGATGCGTTCAAGAGCTTAAACAATTATCATTTGTTTTCAAAGACCGGTGCGAGAATGAATCATATGAGCAACGCCGGAATACGAACCGAAGATGGAAAACCGCATTGGACGAGTGCCTGCCAAAACTGTGGGCAATGTGAAAAGAAATGTCCGCAGGGCATCAAGGTGCGCGGAGTATTCAAACACGTGCAAAAGGACTTGGAAGGTACGGGTACAAGAGCGGTCGCGGGTATAGCAAGAAGAATGTCCGGCGGAAGGAAACGAGATTCGGAAGTAAAAAACATATAAATATTTTACTTTACAGCCACCCAGAAACACGGGGACGGTTCTGTTGTTCCAATCAACGCAGGTGGACTTTATAGAAATAGGCTAATCTCAAACCCGCCTACAAAGCAGAAGGTGTTTGTTCTTGGGTTCATATACTCCACCACAAAAAACCACAATTTCTGTGAATGAACTGGACCCAAAAAAACGGACACTGCGGAGAAACACCTCCTGTTGTAGAATCAATCTATAACAGGAGGCGTTTTCATGAGCGGGAAAGTTGGGATGAAACACTACGGAGTCCCTTTCCAAATAAAAACAGCGTTAAGACCCTAAGCAGATTCCTTCTTGTACGTCGTTTATAAAAGATCATCCAAATCGTCATTCCGGTGCCTATAATAAAAGTAATAATACCGCCCGTAAAATACGATTGCGAATTCTTGGCATAGTATTGCACGGATGCTTCTAGCGTGCGGTATACCTTGCCGTTCGCCTCAAGATAGCATACCAGTTTGTTTCCGAACCACGGCCTATATCCGATTGTGATGACTACATTCTTTGTCAGCCCTTTGTTAAACTCGCTCTGTTTGAAATTACTGTCCCAATTGATCAGATAGGTATTGCCTTCCACCGTGGTAAGGTAAAATGAACTGCTTTGCTTGTAAGAGTACGCATGCTCATTGACCGTTATCATACCGGATGGTTCCAATTTTGAGATTGGCAACAAGATAAACGAGAAACCGGTATCCGAGGGAAGATTGGGGCCAAGAAATAGATAGATTAGGAGATATGCTTTTTATGTTTGATGAAGACGAATAGAACATGGAGACAGTTGCAACTCACCCTAAAATGTACTGCGGCGAAAAATGTAGAGTGGGTAATGCTACCATATGCATAGAGTAAGGAGAACTCTATGCCGACAAACTTTACAACCAGTCCCCGCTAGACTTTAAGCTATCTGACTTTGTGGTGGGATCAGAGGAACGGTACTACGTCAGCATGGAGAAGTATATTAAAAAGCAAGGTGGTAGCAAGATGTCCAAAAAGAACGTATTTATCACCGGTAGAAGACAAGTCGGAAAATCCTGGATGATACGGGAGGTCTTGGAAAAGCTCGCCCTTACAACCACAGGTTTTCAGACGCTGCCGTTTAGCATCAGCGGAACCGTCAAAGGGTATTATATGCACAGTTTGGCCGATTGCGGCGGTTACTTGAACGATAATCCTATCTCTGTCCGTTATGAGCAAGGCTGTGCTTGGCCGGTTACATCTGTTTTTACCTGGTTTGGGGCACATATTTTGCAGGAAAGCCGTAAAGATGGCAGTCATGTCATTCTGATGGATGAGTTGGGTGTGTTGGAGGAGTCGTCCGAAGCTTTCCAAGCGGAGGTATTCGCGTGTCTGGATTGCCCCAAAAAGGTACTTGGCGTTTTGAAAATGGCTGATTCAAAGTTTCTCAACAGTATTTCGAAACATTCCGACACAGTTGTATTGGAATTGACCGAGGGGAACCGTTTGGAAGTATACAGAACGGTTCTGGAAACACTAAGATGATCTGAAAGATTTGGTGAGGGTCT
>CAYUNV010000205.1:0-6159 GCA_964446265.1 uncultured Negativicutes bacterium
TTCTACTGACAGGGGAGAATTGGCATTGGGTTTTAACGTTCTCGTTGCTTTTATGCCTTGGGAAGGTTACAACTATGAAGATGCGATTTTACTGAGCGAAGATTTGGTAAAAGAAGATGTATTTACGTCGATCCATATAGAAGAATACGAATGTGATGCCAGAGACACGAAACTTGGACCGGAGGAAATTACACGCGATATTCCTAACGTGGCCGAAGATGCGCTGCGCGATTTGGATGATCGTGGTATTATCCGGGTAGGTGCTGAGGTTCGTCCTGGTGACATACTTGTTGGGAAGGTCACGCCGAAAGGTGAGACGGAATTGACTGCGGAAGAGCGCTTACTGCGGGCAATCTTTGGTGAAAAAGCCCGTGAAGTGCGTGATACATCATTGCGGGTACCGCATGGCGAGGCCGGAAAAATTGTTGATGTAAAAGTATTTACGCGGGAAAACGGCGATGAATTGTCGCCGGGTGTCAACCAACTAGTCCGGGTTTATATTGCCCAGAAACGGAAAATTTCTGAAGGGGATAAAATGGCAGGGCGGCATGGTAATAAAGGGGTCGTTTCCCGGATTATGCCGAAAGAAGATATGCCATTTTTACCGGATGGCACGCCGGTACAGATCGTTCTGAACCCGTTGGGTGTTCCGTCGCGCATGAATATCGGCCAGGTTTTGGAGACCCATTTAGGTATGGCAGCTTCAGCCATCGGACTGCAAGTTCGCAATCATTCAGCCGATTTGGCGGAACGGCTGAAGACTGTTTATGATGTCGAAAAATATGGTTTACCAGTGCCTGATAAAGCGGGGATCCATATGGCAACACCGGTATTTGACGGTGCCCATGAGAATGAAGTATTCGATACCTTACGGGCGGCAAACCTGCCGGATGATGGGAAAACCCAATTGTTTGACGGTCGAACCGGTGAACCATTCGACAATACAGTTACTGTGGGTTATGTATATATGTTGAAACTGGCCCACTTGGTTGATGATAAAATCCATGCACGTTCAACCGGACCGTACTCGCTGGTTACTCAACAGCCGTTAGGTGGTAAGGCTCAGTTTGGCGGACAACGCTTCGGTGAAATGGAGGTATGGGCATTAGAAGCTTATGGTTCAGCCTATACACTGCAAGAACTGTTGACGGTCAAATCCGATGATGTTGTCGGGCGTGTAAAAACGTATGAAGCCATTGTAAAAGGCGAAAATATACCGGAACCGGGCGTGCCGGAATCCTTTAAAGTGTTGATTAAAGAATTACAAAGTATTGGACTCGATATCAAGATATTGGCTGAGGATGAACAAGAGATCATGTTGCAGGAAACGGATGAGGATGTTCATGAAAAAGCCAAGGAATTAGAGCTGAATTTGGGCAGCGAAGAAGCGCCGAAACGACCCGTTTATGAAGGCGAAGGTGCCGCTTTCGTACCGGATGAAATGATCGACAGTACAGACGATTTTAAAGCGGATGAAGATTTTGATATCATTGCCGAAATTGGCGAAATGGGACAAGATCACTTTGAAGCGCCGAAAGATCTCGAAGAAGACGAATTTGAATTGCAAAAGCAAAAAAAAATCAAGCGGATAAAAGCTCAGGAAATCAAGCATCCTATAGATGATACCGACGACATAAAGTAAACGCGAAGGGAGCGAAGAACCTTTGTTAGATGTTAATAATTTTGATTCCATGCGCATAGGTTTGGCCTCACCTGATCTGATGCGCGAGTGGTCGCATGGCGAAGTTAAAAAGCCGGAAACAATTAACTATCGTACATTGAAACCAGAACGGGAAGGTTTGTTTTGTGAGAAAATTTTTGGACCAACCCGTGATTGGGAATGTCACTGCGGTAAGTACAAACGGATCCGGTACAAAGGGATTATTTGCGACCGCTGCGGAGTAGAGGTTACCCGTTCGAAAGTACGACGCGATCGTATGGGTCATATCGAACTGGCGGCTCCGGTATCGCATATTTGGTATTTTAAAGGGATTCCCAGCCGGATGGGTTTAATTCTGGATATTACCCCCCGTAACCTGGAGAAAGTCCTGTATTTTGCTTCTTATATTGTTCTTGAACCGGGCGACACGCCTTTGATGAAAAAGCAGTTGCTTACTGAGAATGAATACCGTGATTACCGGGATAAATACGGCAATGCCTTTAAAGTGGGCATGGGCGCCGAGGCAATCAAGAAACTGTTGGAAGAATTGGATCTGGAAAAACAAAGAACGGAATTACGGCAAGAATTGAAGGAAGTCAGCGGTCAACGCCGGGTGCGGGCCATTCGTCGCCTGGAGGTAGTCGAATCATTCCGCAAATCCGGTAATAATCCTGCCTGGATGATTATGGATGTTGTGCCGGTTATTCCGCCGGAGTTGCGCCCAATGGTGCAACTGGATGGCGGCCGGTTTGCGACTTCTGATTTAAATGATTTGTACCGGCGGGTTATCAACCGTAATAACCGGTTGAAGCGTCTGTTGGATCTGGGAGCTCCGGATATTATTGTCCGCAATGAAAAACGCATGCTGCAAGAAGCTGTAGATGCCTTGATCGATAATGGCCGCCGTGGTCGCCCAGTGACTGGGCCGGGAAATCGCCCGTTGAAATCTCTAAGCGATATGCTAAAAGGGAAACAGGGTCGTTTCCGGCAAAACTTATTGGGGAAACGGGTTGACTATTCCGGTCGTTCGGTTATCGTTGTCGGACCAGAGCTCAAAATGCACCAATGTGGTTTGCCAAAAGAAATGGCGTTGGAGTTGTTCAAGCCATTTGTTATGAAAAAATTAGTCAATGCCGGACATGCGCATAATATTAAAAGCGCGAAACGGATGGTTGAAAGAGTACGTCCTGAAGTATGGGATGTGTTGGAAGAAGTTATCAAAGAACATCCTGTTTTATTGAACCGTGCGCCGACGCTGCACCGTTTGGGCATTCAGGCGTTTGAACCGGTTTTGTCGGAAGGCCGGGCGATAAAAATTCACCCGTTGGTTTGTACTGCGTACAATGCTGACTTTGACGGCGACCAGATGGCAGTCCATGTTCCTTTGTCGGCGGAAGCACAGGCAGAAGCCCGCATCCTCATGCTGTCAGCGCATAATATTCTTTCGACGAAAGATGGGAAGCCGGTTGCAACGCCGACCCAGGATATGGTCTTGGGTGCGTATTATCTGACGATGGTTCGGGAAGGTAATACGCAGCAAAAAACAGTTATGACGTTTGGATCTGTAGATGAAGCGTTATTAGCGTATTACCATAAAGTAATTTCCCTGCATGATCCTATTCAGATGCGTTTAGTTGTGCCGGATGGATCGGTGGCTCGAGTCCATACTACGGTCGGTCGGGTAATTTTCAATGAAGCGTTACCGTTTGAACTGCGGCATTATTACAAGAAAGATAATGAATGGTATCTTGGCAAACAGATGGACAAGAAAACTCTTGGCAAACTGGTTGCAGAATCCTATCACTTATTTGGTAATGCGAAAACGGCGAATGTTTTGGATAGCGTAAAGAAACTAGGGTTTGCGTTTGCTTGTCGGGCCGGTATCACAATTGCTGTTGCCGATATTAAGATTCCTGGTGCGAAACGGGATATTTTGACGATGACGGATAAAGAGGTTGATACGATTGACCTGCAATACCGGCGTGGTTTAATGACCGCTGACGAGCGGTACCGGAAAATCATTAGTCTTTGGACAAAAGCAACGGAAGATGTAACCGATGCGATGATGAAAAACCTTGACCAATTCAATCCGGTTTATATGATGGCTACATCCGGTGCACGTGGTAACATGCAGCAAATCCGGCAGTTGGCAGGTATGCGCGGACTTATGGCGGATCCGTCCGGTCGAATTATTGACTTGCCGATTAAGGCAAATTTCCGCGAAGGCTTAACCGTATTGGAATACTTTATTTCCACCCACGGAGCCAGAAAAGGTTTGGCTGATACTGCTTTACGTACGGCAGACTCCGGTTACTTGACCCGGCGGTTGGTCGATGTTGCGCAAGATGTCATCGTTCGTGAAGACGATTGTGATGTTCTTGGCATTAATCTGGTCAAAGAGAAGGCCCGATTGTCCCAGTCCAGTGACAGTGCAATCGAACTGTTACGAGACACGTTGATGGGACGAGTTTTAGCGGCTGACGTGCATGATCCAAAATCCGCTGCTGTTTTGTTTGCTGCTGGTACTGTCTTGGATGATGATAGTTTGAAGGTTTTGGGAGAGAAAAAGGTTATTGAAATCAGTGTAAACCATCCGGAAGCTACAGAAGACAACAGTGATTTAGAGCCGCAAAGCATCAGTTTGGGAACTCCGGAAGATCAATTGCAAAAAATGCTGCGTGATACAATGCTTAAGGAAATGCTTGGTAAACGTACGGTAAATGCAGTTATAGATGCAAGCGGCGAACAGATAGTTTCGGTTGATACTTATCTTACACAGGAAGATATTGATCGAATCTTAACTAGTGATGTGAAAGAAGTAAAAGTCCGTAATGATAATATTAAAGGAATTGAAGTTGAGGCAATTACCGACGGCGCCAGCGTTATCGAACCGCTTCGCGACCGGATTGTTGGTCGTATTGCTGCGGAAGAAATTGTTGATCCGGCAACCGGTGAGGTTATTGTTCCGTTGAATGACGAAATTACGGAAGAACTTGTTGATCAGGTAGTAGCGGTTCGTCAAACGGTTCGTATTCGTTCCGTATTGACCTGTAAATCCCAGTTTGGCGTCTGCATAAAATGCTATGGCCGCAACCTGGCAACAGGACATCAGGTGGATGTTGGCGAAGCAGTCGGTATTATTGCCGCACAGTCCATTGGTGAGCCTGGTACTCAGTTAACAATGCGTACATTCCATACCGGAGGTGTTGCCGGTGACGACATTACGCAAGGTCTGCCGCGGGTTGAGGAGTTATTCGAAGCGCGTAAACCGAAACATCAGGCGATTATTACCGAAGTTGAAGGGACCGTGGAAATCCGTGAGGCTAGCGGTCAACGTAAAGTAACCATAGAGCCGCCAACCGGTGAAAAGCGAGAATATGTCATTCCGTATGCTTCGCGCATCATGGTCAGGGAAGGGCAGTTTATTGAAGCCGGTACCCGCCTGACGGAAGGATCCGTTAATCCGCATGATATTTTACGGATTCGCGGTCTTAAGGATACACAGAAGTATCTTGTGTATGAGGTGCAGCAAGTGTATAAATCCCAGGGCGTTGAAATCAATGACAAGCATATTGAAGTCATGGTACGGCAAATGCTGCATAAAGTAAAAGTCGAAGAATCCGGCGATACGGATCTGTTGCCGGGCGAATTAATTGATATTAATACGTTTGAAGAAGAAAATGCAAAGGCAATCGAAGCCGGTAATGAACCGGCGGTAGCCCGCCCAGTATTGCTTGGTATCACTAAAGCATCATTGGCTACGGATTCGTTCTTGTCGGCTGCATCCTTCCAGGAAACAACTCGCGTGTTAACCGAGGCAGCGATTAAAGGGAAAAAAGATCCTTTGCTTGGATTAAAAGAAAATGTCATTATCGGGAAGTTAATACCAGCCGGAACTGGCATGAGCCGGTATCGAAATATTGTTGTTCGTCCGGTGCCTGCGGCTGGGAGTCAACCTGTAATTAACTAGTTTTGGGATTATATTCTGTAAAACAACGTCTGGGCAGCCTTTTTATCAAGGCTGCCCAGATATAAAAGTAAAAATGATACTCCCGGATGCGTGTGCATAAAAATGTTTGAAAAATAGTGAGTTTAAGGCTGAATTTTACTACGAAAATTATTGACAATGGATACGACGAATGTTAAAATATTTAAGTGTCCAAGTGTGTGATTCAGGGCTTTCACGGAAGGAAAGTGAAGCATATGTGTCATGAAATCTTGACAACAGCAAAGAAAGTTGTTGGCGCGAAACAAGTTGCAAAGGCGATTGACAAAGGAATGGCTAGTGCGGTTTTACTGGCTGCAGACGCTGATGAACGAGTGACAAGCCCGTTGCGAGAGTTATGCAATCGCAAATCTGTACCGATGGAAATAGTCCCTACGATGGAAGCTTTGGGCAAGGCGTGCGGCATTGAAGTAGGGGCAGCTGCTGTTGCTGTATTGAAGTAAATCCGGTTAATTGTTTTGGCTTTTGCTTTGTGGCGGAAGACAAAATATTT
>CAYUNV010000206.1:0-6153 GCA_964446265.1 uncultured Negativicutes bacterium
ATCAGGGCAAGATAGCCAGCATATTGAAGAACATCCGGGCCGTCAAAGCCATTCAGGAATACCCGGTCGTTCGGTACAAATACATCATCAAAAATGGTCAGGGACTCTACATCGCCAACTTCGTTAAACGGAGCTTTAATGTGGTTTCTCTTATGATGTTGGCCAGGAAGAGCCATCAGTTTAATGCCCTCCCAGTCAGCCGGCAGCGCAAAGGAGATTGCATAACCTTCATCGCCTTTACCCATGAATTTCGTCGGGTTAACGATGATTTCATCAACGTAAGGAGCGCAAGAATTACAGATTTTCGCGCCGCGTACGATAATCCCTTTGCAAGGTTTACCGTCGATGCCGATGCCATCTACATCAGTTTTGACAACGTGTACGAACTGATCCGGATCCGGCTGCATATGCGCCCGCTTGTATTTCGGGTTACGGGAACCTTTTACGTCAGTTTGCGCACAGTTGCAAACAAGGTCATTTTCTTGGCAGTATAACAGATATTTGTTGAAACGATCATGATAGTCTGTACCACAAGCCTGGTCGCAGTCATAGCTGACTACTGCAATTGCATTGAGCGCATCAACACCCATGCAACGCTGCGTACAACCACCGACACGATGGCAGAGCAGTCTGGTCATTAATTGCTTGTTGAGCAAGTCTTCCTTGGACTGATGGATGTGTGTCCAACGGCTGATTTTTTTGCCGGTAAGGTGAGAAGTTGCCGTGCATACGTCTTCAAACTCAGGATCATTGGCCATATCATAGGTCATACCCATAACATAGGTACCACCGTTGATCCAGCTGCCTGTACGGTCAACTGCTTTGCCATTTAAGTATACATTAGGTTTCATTTTGTGCAGCCGCTCGATATATGCTGCTTTTGTTCCGATTGCCATGATTGCGCCTCCTAAAAAATTTTGGTTTTGGGCTATTCTGCAGCCCACCTATCATTAATGCAAGTTATGTGCCAACGTTTAAATATAATCAATTTAATTCAATTGAAAATTACTATTTAATACCGGTAACAAAGAAGAAAGTCGCTTATATTCCGTCATTGCTAAACTTTTTCTCCCTCTTGCCATAGTCACAATGTTAATCACAAAATTAAAACATGCCATAAGAAAACAAATTTTCTCATGGCATGTTTTAGTATAACAAGTATTCGATTTGTATTTCTGTGCATTTTAGAAACAGTTGTGTATTTAAGAAACAAATATATTCAGAATTATCATGCTTTTTTGGAACACTTTTTCTAACTCACACAACCAACTTTATGCTGCTAATTGCCGTATAGGATTTTTCCGTTTTTTATACCACACATATGCGCCAAGCAAAACAAGTCCAGCCAGATTAATTACTACACAAATTTGAAAAGCCATTGTGTATTCTCCGGTTGTTTGTTTGATAACCGCCACCAGCCGCGGCCCAATAGCTGCTGCAAGAGCAACGGTAAGAAACATGATACCAAAATTCAAACCCAAGTTCTTGGTTCCGAATAATTCTGCTGTAATCGGAGCCATGACCGCCAGAATTCCTCCATAACAGGAAGCAATAACCATAATTGCGCCAGCAAGAGAATAGTAGGTTGATGTCATAGGCAATACAGCGACTGCGCCGCCGCCCAATACAAACGTCAAAACAATTACGAGATTGCGGCCAATTTTATCCGATACTGCGCCCCAAGCAACCTTGCCTCCGCACATGCCAATCGACATTAATCCCACGATTCCCGCCGCTGCCTGAGGCGTTATTTTGAGTAAATCCTGCGCGATCGGCGAAGCCTGTCCAACCACCATCATGCCGGTAATACATCCTAATGTGAACACGATACCGACAAAATAGAAGATTGGATCAGTTAACATTTGTTTCCAATTTTTATCCGTACTTTTCGTTCCTGCCTCCTGTTTAGGCGGCGTCCAACCATTCGGAATATATCCATTGGGAGCAGTTACCATAACCCGCGAAACGACAGCAACAAAACAAAAGAAGAATGCGCCCAATATTTTCAAGGCGGAAGAAACGCCAAATTGGGAAATCAACGTTACGGATACCGGCGCCCAAACAAGAGCCCCCAAACCAAAACCTCCAGCCAACAATCCGGAAGCCAAGCCCTGTTTATCCGGGAAAAAACGAAGGATATTACTGATTGTTCCCCCTGGATAAATAAACCCTATCCCAATTCCAGCTATTACAATGCTTGCATACAATTGATACAGTGTTTGAATAAACCCAATGCCGGCAATACCAAGTCCCAATAACGCTCCGCCTATCAGCGTTACCTGACGGGGCTGCATATAGTCCAACGCTTTTCCTGCCGCTATAGCCATCGTTGCCGCTGTTGACATAAGCAGCGAAAATGACACTGCAACTTCCGCAGGCGACCAATGAAATATACTGATTAACGGTTTTTGAAAAACACTCCACGCATAGCAAAATCCTGAGCACAGACTGACAATAATACTGGAAACAAGCGCAATCCACCGTTGTTTTTCATAATTCATCCAAAATACCTCCACCAATCCGAATTTATCATTTACCCTCGATATCCACGTTCTCTATTTAATAATTTTTCATAATCGCAATATGAGATTTTTTCGGTGCAAAAATTCCCGGTTTTGAGATATTCCCACCACCAGGATCTGATATTATATAGATACGTTTCCATCATACATAACGGTTATGAAAGCTCTGAAAGCCAATAACAACCGTTCTTTTAAACCATGCTTTTTGTTTATAATATGTACATTTACATCGTTGAACATACCCCCTTCATTAAATTTATATGCAATATTCACGCCAATTTCAACACAATCAATAAAAAAATCAGAAATATACTATTTCTGAGTGATATTCCTGATTTCTTCCACAATTATCGCTGCGCTATCTTCAGTTCATCATCCAGCTTATACTTACGAATTTTTTCATAAAAGGCTTTACGGGAAATTCCCAGTTCTTTTATCGCCGCACTGCGATTATTGTTGCAATTGATAATCGCGTTCTTAATCAAATCGCGTTCCAACTTGCCAACCGTATCTTTCATACAATGCAATTCCGGATATTCTGCCGCTTCACCGGTAATTTTCTCTGCAGAAATCGTCTTGGTTAAATCGTCATGCTGTAAATATGCGGGCAAATGCCATGCCTCAATCTGTGGTCCCTCCCGGACAATGCAGGCATGTTCAATCACATTTTGTAATTCTCTAATGTTCCCCGGCCACTCATAATTTTGAAAGATTTGCATCACCTGCGGTGATACACTGATTTTTTCACCCTCTGGGTCCGAAAATTGTGCTACGAATTTTTGAACGAGCGCCGGGATGTCATCTTTTCTTTCATTCAAGGGCAATAAGAATAACGGCACAATATTGAGCCGGTAATATAAATCAGATCGAAATTCTCCCTCTTTCACCATCGTTTCAAGATCGCGGTTCGTTGCCGCAATTACCCGAATATCCAACTTGATCGTTTTATTGCCGCCAACGCGTTCCAATTCTTTTTCTTGCAAAACCCGCAATAATTTTGCTTGCATTGCAATACTCATATCACCAATTTCGTCCAAAAAAATAGTGCCGCCATGGGCAAGTTCAAATTTACCCATTTTTCCACCTTTTTTCGCGCCTGAAAATGCACCTTCTTCATAACCGAACAATTCACTTTCCAGTAACGTCTCCGGAATTGCCGCGCAGTTCACCTTAATCATCGGCTTATCTCTCCGTTTACTGGCATTATGCACAGCAGTAGCCAAAACACCCTTCCCTACGCCGCTTGCGCCGCGAATAAGGACTGTTGATTGGGTAGGCGCAACTTTGGCGGCAAGTTTCAAAACTTTCTGCAGCCGGATATTGTTTCCGATAAACTCATGAAACGACGCCGGCAACCCTTCCTGTTGGTCCAACTGCTCGCGCAAATAATCGGCCACTTCCTTGGTCCGCTGCAATTCGTTATTCAGGGCGACTTGTTCCGAGATATTTTTAAAAATAGCGACACAGCCAATTACTTTTTCATCCTTGGTTAGCGGAAAAGCGTGTCCAACGACTTCCATTTCAACCGAAGTAAGATAATCCGTTTCACGGCACGGCTTTCCCGTCCGCAATACTTCAATTGCCCGGGCATTCGGTTCAATTGTGTCCAAGCGACGTCCCAGCACTTCGCAAACAGGCACTCCAAGTATATTGGCATACACCTCGTTAACATACACAATGGTCGTATTCGAATCCAAAACCAATACAACATCATGAATGTTATCCAGGATTTTAAACAACAGGCTTTGATCCCACTGTTGAATAAAGTTCATAGTTATGGGATGCGGTTCCTTATCCATTCCTCAAATCCTCCATGTAAATCACTTCACAAATACCATGCCGTTTCATCCACAGTGAACATCACACGATTTTGTAAACTTATTATATATGTTACTGTCCTATTATCAATTAGTCAATTTTCTTTTTCGTGAATTTTTCAGACAACTTTTCAGATAGGGTTTGACAAAAAAAAATGAACTTGTTATAATTGCAGCATAATGACATACACGATATGGAACTGACGGATAAGTGGAATTAACCACATGAACCATATCGAGTTAAGCCGACCGTCTGGGCAAAATGATTTTTTGTTCAGGGCGGTTTTTATTTTTCCTAAAACGAATAAACACGGCATGGAACTGACGGATCGTGGAATTAACCACATGAACCATGCCGGATGGACTGTCGACCGTCTGGGCAAAATAACACATTTTGCCCAGACGGTTTTTGTTTTAAGGAAAAATACATACCGACCGGACCCTTTGATCCAAAATTAACAAAAAAAGGAGCTGGACAACTATGAAAAATCGCTGGTTGATTGCTTTATCCGCAGTCGGTATCCACATTTGCATCGGAAGTGTTTATGCTTGGAGCGTTCTTACGAAACCGATTATGAAAGAACTCGGCTTAGGGCTGAAAGAAACGCAATGGACTTTTTCTATCGCAATATTATTTCTAGGACTTTCCGCCGCTTTTTTAGGCAGTTTCGTGGAAAAACAAGGTCCGCGCAAAGCAGGACTTCTGGCAACAGCGTTTTTTTGCACCGGGATGTTTGGTACCGGACTTGCCATTTATCTGAAAAGTTTGCCCTTACTTTATCTTTTTTACGGCGTAATCGGCGGGATCGGACTGGGCACCGGCTATATAACTCCCGTTTCCACGCTGGTAAAATGGTTTCCGGAAAAGCGCGGCTTTGCCACAGGGATCGCGATCATGGGATTTGGCTTTGCCAGCCTGATTGCAGGCCCAATCATTCAAATACTCATTGAAAAGTACAATTTAATTGCCACTTTCGAAATTCTGGGTTGTGCTTACCTGTTGATCATGCTCGCCTCGTCTCTCTATTTGGAGCCGCCAAAAAACATCCCTAGCCAAATCTGCTCCGCCACCGAAGACCGCGTCATAGGTGATACGATCCAGTTAACTACCGGAGAAGCCCTGAAAACTTGGCAATTTTATGCGCTCTGGTGGATGCTGTTTACGAATATTACTTGCGGTATCGGCCTGCTAAGCGTGGCTTCCCCGATGGCCCAAGAAGTAGTCCACATGTCACCGTTAACAGCCGCAACAATGGTCGGCATCATTGGCCTGGTAAACGGTTTTGGCAGAATTTGCTGGGCTTCAGCATCAGACTATTTAGGGCGCTCTAATACCTTTCTTTCTTTCTTCGTAATCCAAATCTTCGCCTTTTTTATCCTGGCTCAAACTACGGAAGTCCTCCCATTCCAAATATTGGTTTACGCAATCATTTCCTGCTACGGCGGTGGTTTTGCAACGATCCCGGCTTTTTTAAGCGACTTGTTCGGCACAAAAGAATTGAGTGCTATCCACGGCAAAATTCTCACGGCTTGGGCAGCAGCCGGTGTGGTCGGTCCTTTTATCGTCTCCTGGATCAGGGAAACAACGAATAGCTTTACCGGCACTTTATTGGTTTTTGCAGCTTGCTTTGTCGTTTCGCTGGCAGTCGCAGCATTTTTAAAATTCAAACAGCATAGCGCCACCAGCCTGGAAGACCTAGCCTATTCCGCAAAATAAAATATAGCAAACACTACAGATAATAAGACCCCAGCTTCGGAAGCTGGGGTCTTATTATCTGTGCACAGAAAGAAATACTCCGCAACAGGTTAATCCG
>CAYUNV010000207.1:0-6038 GCA_964446265.1 uncultured Negativicutes bacterium
ATGGTCATGCTGTTCAATTTGCCGTTGTTCGCACTGGCTTATCATTTACTGGACAAAGATTATTTCATTATCTCTTTATACGGTCTTTGCACCTTCGCCCTGGCCATTGATCTTACCGGCTTTATAGCCGGATGGAATATCGTTGACGATATTATGCTGGCGGCAATCTACGGCGGAGCGATCGCCGGTATTGGTTCAGGAATGGTTTTTCGGGTCAACGGCGGATCGGGCGGCACCGATATTGTCGGCGCGATCCTGAAAAAATATTATTCCATCAACATCAGCACAGTCGGTTTTGCCATCAATTGCGGCATCATGATTGTCGCCGCCGTACTATTCGGCGTGAAACCGGCCATGTACACATTGCTTTCCATGTTTGTCGCCGCCAATTTGACCGATAAGGTCGTCGAAGGCTTTAATCACAAAAAGACGATCATTATTATTTCTGAAGTCAGCGATGAAATTGCCGTTGCAATCCTCGACGAAGTTGGCCGCGGCGTCACATTCTTAAACGGCGAAGGCGCATTTACCCACTCTGAAAAGAAAGTCATCTTTGTTGTTGTCAAATTAACGCAAATCGCCAAAATCAAGTTTATCGTCGAGAGAATCGACCCCCACGCCTTTATGATTGTCCAGGATGCGGCGGAGGTGATGGGCAAAGGCTTTACTTTATAAAAACTAATAGCCGCCTTTCCAGGCGGCTATTAGTTTTTATTCACGGTTCAAATCACTCCAGGCATTAGCGACACCAGCAAACTCCGCCAACGACAAGGTTTCGCCCCGCCGGGTTCCGTCAATCCCCGCCGCCGCCAGCACGGCTCCCGCCTTGTCGGCAGCGAGCCCGGCCGCTTTCAGACAATTCTGCAAGGTTTTACGCCGTTGGGAAAACGCCGCCTTGACAACCCGGAAAAACATTTTTTCCTGTTGGACTTCAACCGGCGGCTGTTTCCGGACTACGCAGCGGATGACTGCCGATTCGACGGCCGGGGGCGGTATAAACGCTGCCGGCGGAACAATAAATACGATTTCCGGTTCCGTATAATACTGAACGGCAACCGACAACGCGCCGTACTCTTTGGTTCCCGGTTTGGCCACCATTCTCTCGGCCACTTCTTTTTGCACCATGGTTACCAGCAATTCGACCGGCATTCGTTCTTCCAAGATGCGCATAATGATTGGCGTCGTAATATAATATGGCAAATTGGCAATGATTTTATAGTGTGGGGCTGTTATTTCCCGAGAAATATCCAGTTTTAAAAAATCGCCGTGCACGATGCGCACATTGTCGTATCCTTCCAGGGTTTTGGCCAAGATATCGATCAAATGGCGATCCAATTCTACAGAGGTAACCGCTGCTCCCGTTTCAGCCAAGCCCTGCGTAAGGGTTCCTATTCCCGGACCAATTTCCAGCACTTGTTCTCCTGGCTGGAGCAGGGCTGCCGCAACAATCCCGTCTACCACTTTGCCATCAATTAAAAAATTTTGGCCCAGTTTTTTTTGCAGCCGGATCCCGAATGTTTTCAAGATATGCAACGTTACTTCTTTATCGGCTATTCTTGGTCGTATCATTCTTCTTCCCCCATTGTCCGTAATGCAGCCATAAATTCTTCCCGGCTTACGCCATAATGATTTAAGCGATATAAGAACGTCTTGGCGTTCGCATACCCAATGCCCAGAATAGCGCCTAAAGCGGCCCGGCGGGCCGCAGCACAACCGGCGCCGCTCAAAGCAAAAGTGATCATGTCGGCATTGGAGAACTGGCCGCTTGGCTCAAACTCATGGTACCGCACCCGTTCCAACGCAGAACGGATTGCTTCCGGCGAAGCTTGTTCAATGCCGATGTCATCCGGACTGCTGGCATCTTTGCGCGGCACAAACGCATGCTTGGCAGCGGGAAACCGCTCACCGAGAAAACGTCGGATCCGTTCTCCGGCGCTGTCTGGATCCGTTAAAATAATTAAGCCGCGTTTACGATAGGCTTGTTCTAATTTATCCAATACGTATTTTTGCAAACCGAAGCCGCCGGTTTCTATACATTCCGCTTCCACCGCCCGACGTACCGCTGCAATATCGCTTTTTCCTTCCACTACGATGACCTCTTGTATCATTCCATCACCTGCCTGTCCCTAATTATAGTACGCAAGCCGGCATACTGTAAAGAAAACGAAGATAATAGAATTTGTATATACAAAAACCTGCTGCGGATGATAACCAACGCTTCGACTCTGACGCTTGACCTCCGCTTATGGTTATCATCCGCAGCGGTCCGTCCGCCATATTATCTGCAATGCACCACAAACAACCATTTCCTGCTATTTCGTAAAAAAAGCAACAGGGTGCAATGCCCTGTTGCTTGGCAATAATTATTCAGCAAGAACATACACTTTTACAGGTTGGCGGCCATAGTGCCAAGCTTCGCTTGCGCTTTCAACACAAAGGTCAATCCGGTTGCCGACAATGGCGCCGCCTGTATCGGCTGCCAACGCCAAGCCATACCCGGTTACATATAACCTACTGCCTAACGGAATCACGCGCGGGTCTACCGCTACAACACCCCGCCGCGCCGGTATCCCGGAGGCTGTAATGCCATGCCAGGAACCATCCGTCGGCGTATACGCCGTTGCTTCCATATACTCAACCCGCTTAAAACGCATATCGCCACGGGAAGTCTCTACCGTATCCCGTGTCCCAACCCGGACAATTTGCGGCGTAGGCGCAACAGTTGTTCGTTCCGCAATGATGGTCGCCATGGTTTGCACTCCATCTTCCAGATGCAGCAGTTTGGTAACAGTCTTCATTCCATCCTGGCCCCAAGCCTCAATTTCTTCCGTCCCTAATTCCATATACGGATCAGGACGCCGAACAATCGGATAGGCTGCCGTTTCCTGTTCTTCCACTTGTTTTTCACTAATTGTAACTGCTACGATGTTCATGTTTGCAGTTACAGACGTGTCCGGTCCCGGATTCAGCCGGACATTGATTTGTGGTATTCCCCTCGCTTCCGCCACTTCCGCCACTGTCGGCTTGGCGGTTACGATTTCCTGCACTTGGCCTTGATACGTGATTGTGACCGGCACAGCCCGGTACACTTGGATCGTTGTCCCGCTGACCAATTCTGCCGTAGACAATCGATATTCATCCTGTTCTCCCAACGTGATCCCCGCTTTTGCCAATACGGCCGCAGGATCTTTATATAATGTAGTTACACTGGTCTGTACTCCATCGGCATAGATGTACACGGTTTTGTTCGCCCACAAGAACCCGACTGCTGCCAGTACGACGATGAACAACGTCAAAAGCAAAGGCATTGCCCTTCGTTTGTGTAAAAACGCTGCTATTCTTCCATCTCTCGTAATATTCCTTTCCTCCATAGAACCCCCCCTTTATTTTTGTTAACAGCTCGTCCAACCCCACCCTCTACGGGAGGGACAACCGAGTGTCAATGTACCCCAAGCTCGCTCCGATGACCCGCCAACGTGTACATCTTGGCGAATCCAAAGCTCACTTATCTAACGGGACACTATTTTACCACGAAAAATTCGATTTTGTCAAATAAATTGTAATTAATTTACATATTTGCATGCATTTCGGATAGAGAAAACAAAAGAGATCCGATGTTTATTGCTATCGGATCCCTTCTCTATTTTAATTATTGTATCCCAAACAATCTCTTCGCATTCGCCGTCGTCGCCGCCGCTAGTTCTTCCAGACTGATATTCCGCAGCCTCGCAATTTCTTCTGCGACTAACCGGACATAGGCCGGTTCATTACGATGCCCCCGGTGGGGATGCGGCGTCAAATATGGGCAGTCAGTTTCAACCAGCAGCCGGTCCAGCGGGATCTGCGCGGCCACTTTCTGCACTTTGGCCGCCTTTTTAAACGTGACCGGACCGCCGATGGCCAGATAATAGTCCATTTTCAGCAACTCTTTGGCCATTTCCCAACTGCCGGAATAGCAGTGGAACACACCCGGCAGCCCTTGCGCCTGGGTACGAACAATCTCCAAGATATCCCCATGGGCATCCCGGTCATGAATAATAAACGGCTTGCCGGTCTGGCGCGCAATATCCAATTGCCGGCAAAACACCGTCTGCTGGATTTCCCTTGGCGACAAATCGTAATAATAATCAAGACCAATCTCGCCAATCGCAACTACCTTCGGCAAGGCCGCCCATTCCGCCAGCCGCAGGTAATCCGCTTCACTGACCGCCTTCGCATCATGCGGATGGACACCGACCGACGCATAAACGTTAGAATGGGTATCGGCCAAGGCTATCGCCCGGGCGGACGATTCCATATCCGCTCCGGCGCAGAGGATATAATTCACCTCTGCAGCAGCGGCACGGGCAATCACTTCTTCCCGGTCCGGGTCAAATTGCTCATCATCAATGTGAGCGTGGGTATCAAACAGCGCAATCATTTCACTTTGCTCCCCGGCAGCATGCCAGGCGCTGTGACGACCGCCAGTTTTTCATCATTGGAAGCGGCTAATACCATGCCTCGGGATTCAATACCGCGAATTTTAGCCGGCTTGAGATTCACGATCATCACTACGTTCTGACCAACCAATTCTTCCGGCGTATAATGTTTCGCGATCCCGGAAACGATCGTCCGTTGTTCGCTGCCCAAATCCACCGTTAAGGTGAGCAGTTTGTCGGCCCCCTTCACTTTTTCCGCCGCCAGTACTTTCGCCACTCGCAAATCCATTTTCGCAAAGTCGTCAATGGTTATTTCCGGGCTTGCCGTCGCAGCGGCCGGTTCGGCTTTCGGCTGTTTTTTCGCAGGAACGGCAGGCACTTCGGCCGCTTCCGGTTTTTCTTCAATCCGGGGAAAAATCGGCTCCGGCTTGCTGACAACGGTCCCGGCCGGAATCCCGCCCCATTGCTGGGCATCCTGAAGCGTTGTCGAAGCGAACGGCAGGCTCAGTCCGAGCTGACTCCAAATCTTCGGTCCGGTCATCGGCATAAACGGCGAAACCAGAATTGCCGCAATCCGCAACGTCTCTACCAAATTATACAAGACGGTATTCAAACGTTCTTTTTTATCCGGATCTTTCGCCAACGCCCAGGGGCCTGTTTCATCGATATATTTGTTGGCCCGGCTAATCAACGCCCAAATCAGCTTAATCGCACCGTTCAAGTCCATTTTATCCATCAGTTTTTCATATTCCGCTGCCGTGTGCTTGGCTAATGAAATCAACGTTTCATCTACCGGATCAGTTCCGCCGCAAAGTTCCGGAGCTTCAATCACGCCACCGCTGAAACGGCCGACCATGTTCAGCGTCCGGTGCAGCAAATTGCCCAGGTCATTGGCCAAATCGGCATTAATCCGGTTGATCAATGCTTCCCGGGAGAAGTTGCCATCCAATCCAAGGGTAATTTCCCGCAGCAAGAAATACCGGATCGCGTCGGCACCGAATTCGTCAATCAAAGCCAGCGGATCGATCACATTGCCTTTCGATTTCGACATCTTGTCGCCTTCCACGACTAACCAGCCGTGGCCATATACCATCTTCGGCAATTCCAGTCCCAGTGCCATCAAAATAATCGGCCAAATGATAGAATGGAAACGGACAATTTCTTTCCCAACCAAGTGAATATCAGCCGGCCAGAAGCGGGCGAATTTTTCCTTATTATCCAAATACCCCGCTGCCGTAATATAGTTGGTCAAGGCATCAAACCACACATACACGACGTGTTTTTTATCAAACGGGACCGGAATGCCCCAGTCAAAGGTGGTACGAGATACACACAAATCTTCCAGGCCGCCCTTAATAAAATTAATCATCTCGTTCCGCCGGGAAACCGGTTGAATAAACTCCGGGTTTTCTTCAATGTATTGCAACAAGCGGTCCTGGTATTTCGACATCCGGAAAAAATAGCTTTCTTCCTGGACTTTTTCTACCGGCCGTCCGCAATCCGGACAGTTGCCGTCATGCAGCTGCCGTTCTACCCAAAACGTCTCACAGGGAGTGCAATACCAACCCTCATAGGCAGACTTATAGATGTCGCCTTTATCATAAATTTTTTGAAAAATAT
>CAYUNV010000208.1:0-3601 GCA_964446265.1 uncultured Negativicutes bacterium
TACATTTGGATTGGCGCATTTTACCATTGGCAATTGGCTTGCACATGTATTGCAGAATCAATATGGTGTCCAGGCAGTTCCAGCTGGGCTGGGTGTTGATACTAATATATATAAAGTTCTTGACAACACTGTCCGAGAAGATTCTGTCTGCTTTTTGTACCAACCTGACAAACCAAGAAGAATAGCTCAATTCGGCATGAATGTTTTGCGAAATTTGAAACAAACCTATCCAGAACTAAAAGTATATATTTATGGTTCAGATTTCCCGATTGATGTTGACTTTGACGTTGTAAATCTCGGGCTCATACGAAACCTACAAGACCTCAACAAGTTATATAATAAATGCAAAATCGGACTGTGTTTTAGCATGACAAATCCGTCGAGAATTCCATACGAAATGATGGCTGCTGGCGTTGTTCCGATTGATCTATATAGGTATAATAATTTGCTTGACTATGATACTGAAACAGCTGTCCTTTGCCATCAAAGTGAAAGTTCTGTTTATAACGCCATTGTTTTTTTATTGAACAACCAAAATATTCTTTCAAGACGCTCGGCTAACGGGATAAGCTTAACAAAAACTAAATCTTTATTGTGGGAGCAGGACGTTGTTGCTAACTCAATATTAATGCACTTGTCTGGTCAAAGCAATAAAGCAATCAAGGGTTTCAATGTGTACGCCGATAGCCCATATATCAATGTAGAAACAGACGAACAGATGCAAGGAGCAGCAGCATTTTGTTCGTGGCAATACATGCTTGCCAGCGTTAATAAGTGTTAGTTTGTAGCTAAATTCAACTTTCCAGGGGATATACTATGGATGCACAGGGTTTATTTAATATTCTTTCTAAAAAATGTAAAGAAAGTGGCCACAACTGGTTTACTTGTGAACGGCACAAATACCCCCCCCTGGTTTTCAATTTAATGACTGCTGAAGAGCGAGAGCTTTTGCTTTCATGGTATAATGAGACATCCGTAAAATGGCCAAATGGTGACGGAGCAAGTGGATATACGGCGATATCAACTATTTCTGGATTTCTTTTAGGTTCAGGGATCAAATCTATAGTTCAATGTGGACACTTTGTTGGATTTTCAACATTGCTATTTGGTTTTATTTTTCGGTATATGGGATTTAAACATGCTATCTATAGCATTGATATATGCACTGAAGCTACAGAATACACAAAAAAATGGATTGCTGCTGCCGGTCTGGCGGACTATGTTAAAATTGTATTGCGTGATTCGTCTGATCATCAGAATGTTCAAGAGGCAAATGCTTATTTCGAGGGGAAAATTGAATCTATTTACATTGATTCAGCACATACTTATAGTCACACAAAAAAAGAACTCGCAACTTGGTATGATTTTCTTGCGCCCAGTGGGTTTCTCTTTCTGCACGACTCTTCAGATGTAGCGATGGGATATGATGCTGAAGGGAAAGGCGGAGTGAAATTAGCACTCTTAGAGATGCTGCATGATAAACGTGTAAATGGCCTTCTGGTTAATTCTAAGTGGTATGGCGTTGAATCTATTTATTCTGATCCTTGTGGTTTAGCGATAATTCAAAAGTAATATTGCATCTAAATGCTTGATTCATCTGAATTTAGAGTTTAAACCTTGGATTTGTCCAAATATTTTCAGTTAGCAGGCAATTTTCTCTTGCTAGCTTGCGACCTTGTATGCCAATTCTGCGAATTGTAGCTAGTGATAATTTGTACTGGGACCATTATCTCTTGGTGTAGGTTTGCTTTTGCGTTAACGCTAGCGAACTGCCCGAAGATGAAGATTCAGGTATGAGGGGTTCGATGTTGAGTAACCGGCTGCGAAAGCTGCCAGTTCGGAAATGGGCTTTCAGTTCGCTGTTAAACCCCACTCAGCTTCAGCTGGTGGTTGTTTAGTAATAGTCCGATAAGGATAAATTTATGCACGATTACGAAGACGAGCGAAAAGATTCTCAGAGTGTATCTCTGCTTAAAAACATTTATTATGGATATGAAGTCGAGCGTCTTCCAGAGGCAACGACTCATCTTGAGAGTCTAATCAATCGACACTTCAATAGACCTTCGCATAAACGTGTTGATTCAATTGACGACATGCTCGCCTCTACGAAACTTTTTTTTGACATAAAGGTTGACGGAGTTTTTGGGGGGCAAATTACTTATGGTGATTGTATTTTTTTAGCTTCAATAATGAAGGCTATTTCTCCAACTCGAATGATTGAATTCGGAGTTGCTAGCGGGTTTTCGTCAGCGTTCATCTTGTGGACGGCTAGACATTTGAATTTGTTAACAGATTCTTGCTTTTTGTATTCATTTGACATTGACGACGGACGATTGTCTGGCAATGTCGTTGGTCATATAGTAAATGATTATTTCGAACAACTTATGCCGTATTGGAAGTGTAATCTAGGCAAGTCATCCCTCGATTTATTAAAAGATTCTTCGTTTGCAGGAGTTTTTGAAAATGTTGAAACACTCGCTTTTGTTGACGGCGGGCATAATCACCCATGGCCTGCAGTAGATCTATTGGTACTGTATAAAGTTATTGGTCGAAAGTCTTGGGTTTTACTTCAAGATATAAGAATGATGGAGCGATGGATTTTAGATTGTATAAAATTCAACGTCCCATCCCCAGTTACAGTTCGAGGTGTTGAGCATGCTTTTTCTTTTTGGCCTGGGAAGAAATTTTCTGGTTTAAATATTTGCTACAACATGGCTGCTATTAGTCTCGATGTTTCGAAAGATGATATTGTCTCTTTTTTTTCTGAAATATTGAAATATGATTTTGAAATTGATTTTTCACGTGAGCATATTCAAGATTTATTTCAATTATATAAATGAAATATGTTGTGTTGAAAATGCAAACATAGAGACAGCTGAGATTTTTTTGATCGTGACAATATCTGTTATTAGCTTTTGGCTATTTTTAAAGGAGTAAGTCGTGACAGTGTTCATTGGTCTCCATATACCACGATGTGCCGGGTCAACAATACTTGAAAGAGCATTGAAAAATATCCCTTTTGTCCAAGTGTACCAAAGTACATCATTCCTTAGAAATTACCTTGAATCTCGCCGCGAATTTTTTGAAATTGACAATTTAAAAGATTTGCGCTTCATTTGGGGTCACAGCATTCAAGAACAAATGCTGAAATTGTTTGAAAGCCCTTTTCTTTTTACTGGGTTGCGTGATCCTCTGCAACGCCTCAAAAGTGAAATTAGTTATATCATAAGATTATCCCAGGACCAGGGTAATTTTAATTTAGATGTAAACGACATTCTTGCGCAAAAAGTAAACCCAATGTGTTGGTTTATAATAGATCGATTTCCTGTTCTGGCAAAAAAAAACCCCTCAGAATCAGCTTTCGTCCAGGCAAAGCGTGTTTTGGAGTGTTTTCAGTATGTCTACTTTCAGGAAACATTTGATACCTGTTGCGTCGACATATTCCGAGCCATGGGAATAGAAATAGACGACAAGCTTGTAACAAACGCCACCGAAAACGCAACTAATGATTTAGACATTGATGTTGAAAATTTAAAAGATGATTACATGCTCTATGATTGGGCACTGGAGAGATTTGCCCAGGTTGATATAAAGACTACCT
>CAYUNV010000208.1:3611-6028 GCA_964446265.1 uncultured Negativicutes bacterium
ATTTCAACCCCAATTGACATAAATATTTTAGAGCTTTTCTTGTTTGAGACCCAGTTTTTAGAGTATCGCAGCTTTGGTGTGCTGCCGAATATTGTCTCTAATAAAAGAAAAATCATTGAATTGCATACAAAAGAGATTGAGTATTATATCAAAAGAATGTCTGACGAGACATATTTTGATCGAGAATACTTAACTTTTTTGTAGCTTAAATTCCGCTAATGATCAAACGTTCCATCAGCAAGGTGAAGCGGCCCTTGCTTTCAGCCCATGGCACCTGAACCACGCCATGCTCAGGGCCGTACACTCGTGGAATCCGCGCGTGAATGAACGTCTAGAACTAGCACGTGCAGACACCAGTGCCCTGCTCCACGTGAATGTTCTCCCGGGCATCAGCCGTGATCAGTTCAACCACTTCAACAAACCAGGGCTCGGTCAGGCCGTGAATCTGCGAATACAGCTCCGTGTCATTCATGGGGTGCCTCCGGTGAGGACCATAACCGGCCAGCTACCCACGGACAATCCTGAAGGACCAAAGATTTGAGCCGATCCAATCGTAGAAAGTTCAACCAAACACCGAGTTGACGCGCGTCGTCGGAAAGCCCCAGGGATGCCGGCGAGCAGGCCCCTGTCAGCAAAAAGATCAGCTCCACTTCACGGTAGGACTGGCCATCAGGAAATATAGCCAAGGATATCCGCTGCAGCTCTGCTGTGGCCTCACTCCAGCGTATGAGGCCGACCTCACGGCCGTTAAAGGCAAGGCGTAATTCCAGTGAGCTCCCTGGGCTGCCAAGAAAAGGCTTCATGCCGCAGGTAAGCACGAGGCCGTCCCGGCAATCCTCGCGTAAGATTAGGCGCAACCGCGCCTGGTCGCCGTCGGTCCAGCGGCCTTCTCCCTCGCTGTGGCTCCAACCTTCCTCAAGAAATTCCATTGCCGTCGCGTCGTCGCCCAGAAGAAGTTCGCGCCCGAAAGGTAACAGATGTGGTGGACGGTAATTACGCTCATCAGGCCAATTTGGCCGGCGGGCAGGGACAAGTGAGCGCACCAACAGGGCGAAATTCGCAACCATCCGTTCGGCTGAAAAGTACGTCAATGCGCGCTGTCGGCCACAGGCTCCAAGTGTTTGCCGCCTAGCCGGATCACTGGCCAGGGCAGTTACGGCCGCGACCAGGGTCGCTACGGCTCCGCACGGATCGTGCCCCGGATCGGGTACGAGCACTCCTGCATCTCCAAGCGCTTCGGGGATGCCGCTGACGGCTGAAGCGATTACGGGCACGCCCTGCCCCATGGCTTCGATAATGCTCAGGGGCATGCCCTCTGATTCTGAGGGCAACAGGAAGATATCCGACGCAGCCAGCCAGTCGCGCACGTCCTCGCGTTCACCGAGGACCAAAACGTGACGCGTGAGGTCGCGAGAAACCACCTCGGCCGCAAGCTTTTCCGCCGCATCATCCTGATGTTGTCCAATCCAGACAAAGAGCAGGCGTCCGTTGGGCAAACCAAATTCCGTAAACGCCGACACGACCTCCAGCAGGTGCCTATAGCCCTTGCGCGGTTCGTAGCGGGCCACAGTCAGGCAGACCACATCCTCGGCGTTGATGCCCCAGGCGGCGCGAACCGCATCGCGCCGGCCTGTCGCGGCCGGCGTGAACCAATATTGGGGCCGGCCGTTGTAGATGACGCCGCTTCGCAGTTCGGACAGGCCGAAAGCCTGCCGCAAGAGCTGCAGGTTTTCCGTGGACACCGCCACTACGGCCTCGGCCCCGCGCATAGCCTCGCCGATGACGGCAAGGCGCGATCCCAACCGAGTAAGATGATCGGCGGAAACATAGTTGGTTTGGATGATGTAAGGAATACCCCAATCACGACATACGGCCTTTGTCGCCAGACTTGAATCGACGGCACAATCGCAAAAAATAATATAATCCGGCCGTTCGGACAATAATATACGCTCTGGCTCATTGCGGCTTAGCATTGCCTTGGCGTCAAATCGTTGGTGGTTGTAGTCGAATCGATACGACTTTACATCGGTCAATTGCGACATCCAATTGCCATGGGCGGCCACGCTAATACTAAACCCCTGGAGCGACAAGCCTTTGCCGAGCACGGAGGCGTTGGCTGACGTTCCTCCGACGCCTGGATCATCACAATAGATGAGGATACGCATGAACGATCTCCTTTTTGATTATAAACAATTATCTACATAGAGGCTACTGCACAATTCCTTGAGGTTTCTGAATCCTATCTTCTTGGTTTTTTTCGAGGGTAAAGTAGGCAGTTTTGCGTGATTTCCCGCCGGTCTCAGGCTGTTTTTTGCCTCCTTTGGCAGCTTTCGCCGCCAAAGGAGGCACTTATCCTTAACAAGCTGCCTTTAGAACGGCTTTTTCAGGTTGAAAGCCATGGCGTTGAGGAGAAACTC
>CAYUNV010000209.1:0-5981 GCA_964446265.1 uncultured Negativicutes bacterium
GCAAAGGAACATCCAACACAACAATTTTGCGGCCCGTTTTTTCTATGTCCCGAATGGCCTCCCGCATCTTGTTTAGGATTTTCTCATGTGTAATCTTATTTAACACATTCCGGTCAGAGGGAGAATTAAACACGATATTACCTAGGCGTTTTCGATCCAAATGTCGATTCGGCAATACGATATCTTTGCCAAAATAATCGACAATTTCTTTCCATGCAGGCTGGCCTGGTTCAACAATTTCCCGGGCCAGTTGATCCGCATCAACAATGCACGCTCCTAAATTTCGCAAAATCCCGCTGACAGCGCTTTTCCCACTAGCGATTCCACCGGTAAGTCCAACCACATACATACCCTTTACCGCCTGCCTTTGTTGTCATTTTCCGCCTCATATGGCGGGGGCTGGCAAGTGGGACAATAATGCGTTCCCCGTCCTGCCACTTCTGTCTTTGCAATGAAACATCCACAACGAAAGCACGGTTGGTTTTTCCGTCCATACACATGTAAATGATGTTGATGGCTGCCGCTTTGTCCGTTACTGTTTCGATAGTCACGGACTGTCGTACCGCCATGTTGTATGCCTTCAAAAATAACATGGTTAATCTGGACATACAATCGTTCAATTTCCGCATCAGACAAAGTATTTCCTGAGCGGGAAGGGTGAATCCGCGCCAGGTGCAGACTTTCATCCACATAAATGTTGCCCAGCCCGCCAATCAATTTTTGGTTTAACAACAATCCTTTGACGGTTCCCCTGTTTTTTGACAAAATCGAGTGTAAATATTCCGGAGTAAATTCCGCTGACAGCGGTTCAGGTCCCAGCGAGGCCAAGCCGCCAATCCGCCATAGTTCATCGTTTTTTAGCAAATATAACGTTCCCAGCGTACGCGTATCTGCATATAATAATGCAGTATTATCCGTAAAGGTAAAAATAATACGGGTATATTTATCATGTTTCATGCCGGACGGTGCATAGATCAAGCGCCCGGTCATCCGCAAATGAACAACCAGTAACAAATCTTCATTCAAGCGGAACAGCAGATACTTCCCCCGCCGTTCTACCGCCGTTATAGTCTGGCCCGTTGCCATTTGCTGAAAAGCTTCCGGCAAAGGCCATTTTATCAGGCGCGGCAGCCGCACATCCACAGATTGGATCGTATTTCCGACGACCTGCCCGGCCAGCGCCTGCCGAATAATCTCCACTTCCGGCATTTCCGGCATAGGATTCCCTCCGTTATTTTGTTTCCGCCCAGTTTTTCCCCATCTTCACATCTACAGTCAGTTTAACATCCAATACAACCGCGTTCTCCATTGCTTGCCGAACTAATGTCGCCGCAATTTCTTCTTCACCTTCGGCTACTTCCAACACCAATTCATCATGCACTTGCAATAACACACGGCTGTGCAGTTGTTGCGCGGCCAAGGCCCGGGAAACATCAATCATCGCTTTTTTAATAATATCAGCAGCCGATCCCTGCACCGGCGTATTCATTGCCGTCCGTTCCGCAAACGATCGTTTAATAAAATTACTGTTGTTAATATCCGTCAAATACCTCCGGCGGCCGAATAAAGTCGTCACATAACCCAAACGACGCGCTTCCGCCACCATCCGGTCCATATATTCTTTGACGCCGCCATAACGGGAAAAATAGAGTTCAATGTACTGCCCGGCCTCTTTACGGCTTACACCGGTATTACGGGCAAGACCATAATCGCTGATCCCATAAATAATGCCAAAATTAACTGCTTTCGCTCGCGAGCGCATCTCCGGTGTCACTTCTGCCAACGGTACGCCAAATACTTCCGAAGCAGTGCGGGCATGAATATCCTGGTTGTTGCGGAAGGCATCCAGCAACCCGGGATCGGCGGATAAATGGGCCAAAATCCGCAGCTCAATTTGCGAATAATCGGCCGCCATCATATATTTCCACTGGGTTCCCGGTATAAACAACTCACGGATTCGACGGCCGATTTCTGTCCTCACCGGTATATTTTGTAAATTAGGTTCGGAACTGCTCAGGCGGCCGGTCGTAGTAACCGCTTGATTAAAACTGGTGTGAATACGTCCGCTCTGCGGATTGATCAAGCTGGGCATTGTATCCAAATAAGTTGATTTCAATTTAATTAACAGCCGATATTCTTGCAATTGGTCAATCAGCGGATGTAGTCCAGCCAGTTTGTCCAAAACTTCAGCATCGGTAGAATAACCGGTTTTTGTTTTCTTTATGACCGGTAAGTTCAATTTATCAAACAGGATCGCTCCCAATTGTTTCGGCGAATTGACATTAAATTCTTCACCGGATAGCTGATAAATATTTTTTAACAGCTCATCTACTTGTTTGGATAAGTCCGTCGTCATTGTTTTCAGACGTTCTGTATCAACCCGGATTCCAGCCAATTCCATGTAAGAAAGAACGGATGCAAGCGGCAATTCCACCTCATAGTATAACTTATCCAGTCCGTCATCAGCAAGTTTAGCGGAAAAAACCGGATAAAGAGCGCAAATAGTCCCAACTTGCACAGCAACGTCAATTTCTTTAGCGTTGCCAAAATTCGCCGCCGAAACAGTTCCAGCCAAATACTGGCCGGCTAATTCCGCTAATGAATAGCTTGAAGCAGCGGAATTCAGAAGATACGCGGCAAGTAAAATATCAAAAAGCGTCCCACCCACTTCAATTCCGGATGAACGACAAGCATTCAATAAATTTTTCGTATCATACGTAATTTTTTGTATGCTTTCATCAGCCAATAACGCAGCAACTTCCCGCCAGCCTTCAGACTTGGTTTCGATCAATAAAACTTCCCCGCCAACAGATACCGCCAGTCCTTCCAAACGGCTATCAGGTACACGGCCGCTGACAACAGGGAAAAAGGCCATGGATCCGGAAGCACGGATTATTTCGACAGCACCTTGCACTTCGTGCTCAGCATTGAGTATGCGTAATGTTTGTTTCATAGCAGGTTCTAGCGACAAGTCGCTCTTTTCCGGTTTTTCACCGGCAAGCTCCGGCAGATTGGCTAACAGCCTGCGAAACTGGAATTTCGTAAATACTTCCTGGACTTTGTCATAATTGGGATGAACCTGAAAATCTTCCCACTGAAAGGGAAGCGGCATATCACAAATAATGGTTGCCAATTTTTTCGACAAGCGGGCCAGTTCGGCATGATTACGCAAGTTTTCCCGCAGTTTTTCACCCGAAACAGTATCAAGCTGATCCAATATATTTTCTACCGTGCCGAATTCGTTAAGCAGCTTAACAGCCGTCTTTTCGCCGACTCCCGGCACTCCCGGAATATTATCCGATTTATCTCCGGTAAGGCCTTTTAAATCGACAACCGTTTCGGGTGCAATCCCATATTTCGCTTTCACGGCTTGGCTATCCATTTCATCCATCTCAGTGATTCCCTTTTTGGTCAACATGACTTTTGTATGCGGACCAATAAGTTGCAACACATCACGATCACCGGTTACAATCACCGCGTCGTATCCATCCGCAACAGCCTTGGCGGCAAGAGTGCCAATAATATCGTCACCCTCGTAGCCGTCTTGGGCCAGTGTTTTAATCCCAAAAGCATCCAGGATTTCCTGAACCAACGGAAATTGTTCGGTCAGTTCTGACGGCGTACTGGGGCGGTGCATTTTGTATGCTTCATACAAGCCATTGCGGAAAGTTACTTTCCCTTTATCAAAAGCGACGGCAACGGCGCCTGGTTTTCGTTCTGCCAATAGCTTTAACAGCATGGTCGTAAATCCATAAACAGCGTTTGTATGCCTTCCCGCAGCTGTCATACTCATCGGCAATGCATAAAAAGCCCGGTGGACCAAGCTGCTGCCATCAATTATTATTATTTCACGCGACATAAAGACACCACCTCATTCGACTCTCCTTACTGATTGTAACCTATTTGCCGGCCAGATGCAAAAACCTCTTTCCTATTTTTTCTACCCGTCAAAACCAGAGAAGCCGCGCAGAAATTGCTAATTTCCACACAGCTTCGTTAAACGGCTTTATTCGTTTCTATTTGTGCCATCGATGGCGAATTTTTGTCCGTTGATGCGGTTTAAACGGCTTATTGAAATGGCCTCTGAAGAGCACCCAAAGAATGATCACTAACAGGATAAGATTTCCTACCCCCGCAGAAATCACCCCTATATCCACGAGAATACTGATAACGGTTAGACCCGTAAGAAATTTCATCGATTTTATTGTATCCACATAGGGATGACGCCGCAGTAAAAGGTAACAAACTCCCAGAATAAGCAAATCAATTACTACCCATACCACCGCTTCATTCGAAATTGCATATTTCAGCATTCCGCCCACAAGCAATGCGCCGAAAATCTCTAACCAAATCCGATTCATCGTTCAAACCCGCCCTTCACATCATATTTTTTAGCGAAACCTATCTGATGCAAAATCGTTTTAATCTAAGCTGCTTTATCACTATCTACAAATCGATACCACTAACATGATGCGACTTCAATTACCTAATTGCCTGTAAGTCTGTTGGTTTTAGACTGATATTTATTATATATATTCTTTACGCAGATTGCATATTCCTGTATGCACTCCACTCAATTAACAACCTTCTCCTAATAAATTAAGATACAAAAAACCCGAAGATTATTCATCTTCGGGAATATTTTGATTGGTGCCGAAGGCCGGACTCGAACCGGCACGCCATCGCTGACGGCAGATTTTGAGTCTGCTGCGTCTGCCAATTCCGCCACTTCGGCATGTTTTGCGGCGTCGGGGAACAATTGATATATTACCATTCAATTGGATAGTTGTCAAGCGATTGGAACCATTTTCTTTAATTTTATTCTTCGTTCGATAATTATCATGATTTCGTCAACCGGACACAACTATTCCTGTAGCCGGCAAACAATACCGAGTAATCCATTGTTATGCAGGATTTTTACACAGTAATGAACAATATTCAAACAGAGGCTGTTTATCGTTTTATACTTAAGCAAAGGACTTGTATCTTCATGCCTGAAATCTTACTAAACAACCAGCGATTTTCCTATCAAATTCATCGAATTCCCCGCAAAAAAACCATAACTTTAAAACTTCTTACAGCAACAGAACTTGAAATCAGCGCTCCGGCCCGCATAAAAACAGCGGAACTTCATGAACTGTTGCAGAAAAAACAAAATTGGATCTTAAAAAAGGCGGCGCAACGGAGCGCTATTGACGAGAATCCTGTGAACGCAGCCTTAACATCCGGAACGCAATTACTATTCCAAGGCAGGTTACACTTGCTGCAAATAACGGCTAGAAATACGAAACGAGCGGAGATTTTTTTAGCGCCAAACAAACTATCTCTCTATCTTCCTTCGCAAAAAATGGAGAACGCTTCCACCGTCGCTCAAGAAATACTTCGCAAGTGGTATATAGAAAATGCCAGCCGCCAATTTGCCGATAAAACGGCTTTTTGGGCTGGGCGACTCAATGTCCGGCCTCTTAAAATCAGCATCCGTGACCAAAAATCCCGCTGGGGCAGCTGTTCGTCACGCGGAAATATCAATTACAACTGGCGTATTATAATGGCCCCGCCAGAAATTATGGATTACCTGGTTGTCCATGAGTTATGCCACATGCGGATCGCCAATCATTCGTCCCTCTATTGGGAATTGGTTGCCCAGTTTATACCCGAATACAAGCAGCACCGCAACTGGTTAAAACAGAACGGCGGTTTATTAACCCGGCTTTTCTAGGGATGCGTTATTATTGTAATAGCCTTCTGGGGTTATATGTTAATCATACAATTAGGGAGGAATTCATTATGAACCATCTGTTCACTCCAACAACCATTGGAAATTTTACAGTCAAAAACCGGTTTGTCCGCTCAGCCACGCAAGATTATTGGGCCAATGAAGACGGCAGCATCTCGGAAAAAGAATTGCAACTTTACGGCCAATTGGCGGAAAACGACGTGGCCCTTATCATTTCAGCCCATTCCTACGTCCAGCATCCACT
>CAYUNV010000210.1:0-2037 GCA_964446265.1 uncultured Negativicutes bacterium
CCCTACTGTGGCCGGTCTGGCCGCTGCACTGGGCTCTGGAGCGATGACCAACTCGATCAACGAGATTCCCTACAATGATTTGCTCTTTGTGATCGGCGCCAATCCACCCGAAGCGCATCCCGTTATCGGAGCCAAAATGCGACAGGCGTTGGCGCGGGGCGCCGCTTTGATCGTTGCCGATCCACGCCGCACGGAATTGGCTGAGAAGGCCGATATTTGGCTGCAGCTGCGGCCGGGAACGGATATTGCGCTGCTCAATGGCATGATGCATTTAATTTTGCAGCATGGATGGCAAAAAGATGATTTTATTCAGGAATGCACGCAGGGGTTTGATGTGTTTGCAAAAACCGTTGCGGCTTACACGCCGGAAAGGGTAGAAGCAATAACCGGTGTGCCGGCGCAAAAATTACTCGCGGCAGCAAGACTGTATGCGCAAACGGATCGGGCCGGGATTTACTATACATTAGGCATTACCGAACATATTTGCGGTACGGACAATGTGTTAAGCGTAGCGAATCTTGCTTTGCTTACCGGACACTTGGGCCGCCCCTATACCGGCGTCAATCCGCTGCGCGGCCAGAATAATGTTCAGGGGGCCTGTGACGCCGGGGCGCTGCCAAACTATTTGCCCGGCTACCAAAAAACCGACAACCCGTTAGCGCGGGAAAAATTTTCCCGGGCCTGGAAAGCCGATCTCCCCGAAACGCCGGGCCATACCTTGCCGGATATGTTCGACGCCGCTGTTGCAGGAACTGTCAGGTGTATGTATATCATGGGAGAGGATCCGGTATTGTCGGATGCGAACGCGCTGCATGTTCGTAAGGGACTGGAAACAGTAGAGTTTTTGGTGGTACAAAATCTATTTTTAACGGAAACGGCGAAATTGGCGGACGTTGTATTGCCGGCGTCCGGCTTTGCCGAAAAGGACGGCTGTTTCGTTAATACGGAACGGCGGATCCAGAGAGTGCGCAAGGCCATCGAACCGATTGGGCAGAGCCGGCCGGACAGTGAAATTATTGTCGAGCTTGCCAACCGGCTCGGGTATGAGATGCGCTATAATCATCCGTCCGAAATTCTGGCGGAAATGGCTTCCCTGGCGCCGATCTATGCCGGTGTCAGCTACGAACGGTTGGAAGGAAAAGGGCTGCAATGGCCGGTTCCGCATAAGGATCATCCGGGCACTCCGTTTTTGCATGAAAACGGCCGTTTTACCTGTGGGTTTGGTAAATTTCATGCGATCGAACACCAGCCGCCGGACGAAGAACCGGATGCGGAGTATCCGTATTTGTTGTCCACGGGCCGCATTCTGTACCATTACAATATGACTACTGTCGGACGATCGCACTGGTTAACCGAATTCCGGCCGGCAGAAAAGGCGATGATCCATCCTGCTGACGCCTGCAAATTAGGAATTGGCGATGGCGACTGGGTTGAGGTGGAATCTCGACGAAGTGCGGTAGCGGCTCAGGCCTGGGTGACCGATAAGGTATTGCCCGGCATGGTATGGCTGTCCTTCCATTATCCGGATTGTCCGACCAACGAGGTCACCAACGGCGCGTATGACCGGGTAACGAAAACGTACGAATACAAGGTTTGTGCGGTGCAGGTGCGCAAGCGAACCGGGGAATGATTAAAACAGGAAGAAGAGGAGAGGACGGACCTGGAAAGGTCAGTTGTTCTCTCCTCTTCTTCCTGTTTAATGCTGGATATTGCTGGATCGTTGTTTGTTGACTGTCCCTAATTCAAAATGATTTCTATCAGCCTGCGTTTCGGAACGTGGTGTACATCCTCTTCGTCCCGCCAATATTTGATATCGCCGTCAGGCTGTAATTCGTCGATGACTACGGTTTCCTTTGGTTTTCCAAGGGCGAGGACCAACAAGATATCTTGGGTTTCCGGAATGTCCAGCGCTTCGCGCAACTTTGTTTTCTGGATGCTGGCGATCATGCAGCCGCCCAAACCGGCTTCTGTAGCTCCCAGCAGAATCGTCTGCGCAGCGATCCCGGTATCGGCCGGGTTCCCCATTTTATAATTTTC
>CAYUNV010000210.1:2047-5977 GCA_964446265.1 uncultured Negativicutes bacterium
TAGGCGCTTGGCCGTTCGCCGACTTTCGGGCCTTGCCAGTCGCTTAAATAGCCAGCCCAAGCCAAAGCAGAAAAAATTTTTTCGTTTTGCTCTTTTTCGTACGCTAAATAATACTTTAAGGGTTGCCGGTTAGCGCCGGAAGGGCTGAGTCTGGCCAGTTCGATTAAGTCCATTAGTGTCTGCCGGCTGATCGGTTCATCTTCAAAAAAACGACGATAGCTGCGGTTTTTTTTCACCAAGTCAATAAGCATAATGTTCCCTCCCTGATTATTAATTTTGTGGTTTTTTTGATGGTAGCTAGCCTCCGCACAATACGGGCAACAACACGATTTTGCTGCCGGCCGGAATCGGTTCGTTCAGTTGAGCTGACCGGCCGTTGAGAATGACCAGGATTTCATGGGGATCAATTTCCGGCGCGTGGCGTTGTAAAAAATCGCCGACTTGCGAATGGTCGGGGATTGCCATCGAAGTTGTTGTGCGGGGCCGCTGCGGCAGTTTCCATTCCACTTGGACGGTTATATCGGCCATCGGACATTGCTCCTTTAAAACAACATTTCTTCCAGGTCGGTTTCATCAATATCAAAAACACTGTTGGTTGCCGGATTGGCCTCTTCGTAAAAATGTTCCGGCAAGCGGTCGTGTACCTTGGTAAAACCGGCTCGCTTATTAAATTCCAATTCCCGGTTCAAGTTTTGCCGGGCGATTTGTTCCAGGTCCTGCAGTGTGAGGTTCCAGCCGTAATACGCATTGACCATGGCGGATAAAATATCGCGGTTCTTTAGGCCGGGGGCTACCATGATGCAAAAGCCCAAAGTGTCGATCAATGATACGCCGATCTGCGCGTTCCGCGATGCGGGAACTTGCTGGTCTTTGGCATCATGACGGAGGTTGGCCCGGGTTACGTTGCCAGCGGTATGGTCGGCGCCCATCGCCGAGGTTACGTAGGTTACGCCGGTTCCCTTGATGGCTCGCGGTTCATAAGCGGCCATCCCTTGTCCTTTTACGGCTGGAATACGGCGTACGCCAAACACCTTGCCGGTCACAACACAGCCGGAGGCGATAATTTTCCCCAGATAGGTATCGGTTACCACCTGCTGCATGATATCGCGGATTGCGGCCTGGTCGCCAAAGTCCAGCACGCCGGCTTCCATGGCAACGCCAATAGCGCAGCCGATTTCAATGGTATCGACGCCGTAATCGTTGCACAAATAATTGAGTTCGGCTATGACGTCAAGGTCGTCAATTTGCAGGTTGGAGCCAAGGAGAGTCAGAGTTTCATATTCTAAGGGCGTGACGATTTTCCGTCCTTCCTTGTCGGCAAAAATATTGGAACAACGGACCAGGCAGCCGGGCATGCAGGAATGGGTTGGTGTCCCTTCGCCGCCCCGGGACGTGATGGTCTGGTACAAGGCATCACCGTTAATTTTTTCGGCACCGGCAAACGAGCCGGTTTGAAAATTGCGGGTTGGCAGCCCGCCGAGGGCGTTGGTCACTTCCATCATGCCTGCCGTTCCATACTTGGGGAACAATTCGGCGGTTTGGGGTGAGGCGAGAAGCATCTTGTGAAATTCGCGGACTTTTTCTGCATATTGTTTCGGATCGTGGGCCTGCGAAGCGTCATAGCCGGTATCGTCTAAGACAATCCCCAGCAAATGTTTGGCCCCCATCACCGCGCCAAGTCCGCCGCGGCCGCTGAACCGGCTGGGTACGCCATCCGTGTCGTTGTTGGCAATTCCAGCTGTCAGCAAGCGTTTTTCGCCGGCCGGACCGATGAGGATGAGGCCGACTTTCTTTCCGTATTCTTGATAAAGTAAGGAAGCCTTCTCGTTTAAGCCTTTGTTGCACAGCTGATTTGATGGTTTTAAGACGGCCGCTGTTTTACTGATATGTAGGATATACCACTGGTCATCGTCGCGAATATCTTCTACGACGATGGCCCGGATTCCCATGCGGCCCATCTTATAGGCAGCAATCCCGCCGGCATTGCTTTCCTTGATGCCGCCGGTCAGAGGGCTTTTGGCACCGATGGATAAGCGGTTTGCGCACGAAGTCGTTGTTCCGGCCAAAAAACCGCAGGTAATCACTAGTTTGTTATTGGGACCAAGCGGTTCACAAACCGGTGGAACTTCGTCAAACAGGAATTGGGAAGACAAAGCCCGTCCTGCCAGATATTGATAGTCATCCGGCAATTTGTCGAGACACGTGGACAAGGTTTTCATATCGACTCGTAAAATGGAATCCAGCATCCTATATCAACCTCCCGAAAGTCAGTGGTTCGTTCAAATAATCCGTTCTTTATTATTAACGAAAAAAGTTCTACAACATAGCAGAATTTACCTTCTGAAAAATAAATAAGTAAGTAGGAAAGACCAGCATCCGCTGTGCCGCGGACGCTGGTCTTTCGATAAAACAAGTTGCTGGTTACAATTGATCACGGGAATAGGAAGATACCGCCGGTTGCGACGACAATACCCACAAAGAACAAGATAATGCAGAAACCGATCAAGTCACGGATGCTGATATTGGCGATAGCCAACAGCGGCAGAGCCCAGAACGGACAAACCACGTTCCAGATGCTTTCGCCCCAAGCGACGCCCATGATGACTTTCCATGGTTCGACGCCCAAAGCGTTGGCCGCTGGCAGCATGAAGGGCGCCTGTACGACCCAGTGGCCGCCTGCGGATGGTACGAAAACGCTGATGACCAAGGAAGAGAGGAAGCAGTAAAACTCGAAAGTCTCATAAGACGCAAGCTTTAACAGCGCATCGGATACCACATAGACAAGGCCGCTGCCTTTCATAAGGCCCATGATCGCGGCATAGAAAGGGAATTGGAGGACAATTCCGCCGGCGCTGGTAACGCCTTTGGTTACGGCGTTGGAATAGGAAATTAGGTCGTCATGTAGCCAAACGCCGAGGACGATAAAGATCAAGTTCAACATGTTTATATTCAGTTGGAAGCCTTTGGTGGCAAAAAAGTAGATAATATAAACCGTGCCGACCAGTGCGAGGCTGTATTTCATAAACTTGCTTCTGTCAATCCGGTCAGCTAAGGTAGGATTGGCCGGCATGGGGGCGAACGCTGATTCATCTTCTTCTTTAAAGGAAGTCGGGTCTACGATGACCATTTTCTCTTTTTTAGGAATGAGAAACAGACAGATAAATGGGATGATAACAGCTAAAACAACCGTAATAAAAATCGTTTGTGGATTGAACATGGTGAGGGATAAAGGAACGATACCAATCTGTTTTTCTAAAAAGTGACCAGGGGTTGCAGAGAGCAGAGGAACGGAAGCCGACAAGCCGCCGTGAGTAATGATAATACCGCACCAGGCAGCAGCAACGACAGCACGGAAGTCGACATCCTGGCGGATTTTGGCAATTTCCCGGGCCAGCAAGGCGCCGGCAATCAGGCCAAGGCCCCAGTTGAACCAATATAAAACCATCGAAACAAAGGCAACAAATAAAACCGTTTGTTTCGGCGTATTCGGTACACGGGCGATGCGCCGTAAAAAACGTTCCATCGGTTTGGCGACCGCAAAGGCATAGCCGCTGACGATCAGTAAGGTCATTTGCATAGCGAAGGACAAAATGCCAAAGAAATCATCGCCCCAGAATTGAATCGTTTTTAAGGGATTGGTATGGGTGATGCCAATGGCCAACGCGAACACGACCAGAGTAATGATCCAGGCGAGGATAAACGGGTTTGGCAAATATTTTTGCATCACATCCACAAAAAACAGTACTAAACGATTGATCATAAGGTCACTTCCTTTTTATGTAATTTTTTAATCTTGCCGAAAATGTAAACCGTTATCCGAAAGCTATAAGTGCACCCGACGGTTTCCGCCGAGCTTTTACAGGGTCAGCGGAAACCGATTTCTTGGTACATCAGAAAGTATAAATTTTATCTGATGTACATAAGTGCAAC
>CAYUNV010000211.1:0-5975 GCA_964446265.1 uncultured Negativicutes bacterium
AATTGTCACTTCAATAAATATGCAAATTATAAGCCAATTATATGATACTATAACTATGCCTGATTTTCCTGCAACACCTAAAAACGAAAAACGCAGCATGTGATTATTTTTTCATCGCATGCTGCGTTTTTCATCATCTAACAATTTTTTTCAACGTATTGCGGTCAATCTGCAAACGCGCTGCCGCCCGCGAAATATTGTGTTCCTCCTGTTCAAGTACGGCCAAGGCAACTTTGCGTTTGATATCGTCCAACGACCCCGTCAACAATCCATTTTCCGTTAACGGAAGGTCTTTGCTTGAAAATCCAACATCACTGTCCAACATCAATGCTACCGTAGTCAAGTCAACTTCTCCGTCTTCGCTGGATAATACAATCCGCTCCATAATATTCTTTAATTCACGGATATTTCCAATCCAGTCATGCTTTTCCAGGAGGCCGATTACACTCGAGGGAAGGTCTTTATTTTTTATCGTATGTTTTTTACAATATTGCTTCCAGAAATGATCAGCCAACAAAGAAATATCATTTTTGCGTTCTCTGAGAGGCGGGATTCGGATATTCAACACATTCAGCCGATAGTACAGATCCAGCCGGAAGTTTCCTTTTAGCGTTTCATTCCAAAGATCAACATTCGTCGCCGCAATCATACGCACATTAATCGGAATGACATTATCCGATCCGAGACGCATCACTTGTTTTTCTTCCAAAACCCGCAACAATCTAGACTGCAAGTCCTTCGTCATGTCACCGATTTCATCCAAAAAAATGGTTCCATTGTGGGCTAACTCAAACAATCCGGGTTTGCCGGTTTTTTTTGCGCCGGTAAATGCACCTTCCACATACCCAAACAATTCACTCTCCAACAGTTGCCCCGGCAAAGCAGAACAATTGACCGCTACAAACGGTTCTTGCCGCCGGGAACTATGGTGATGGATGCTTTGGGCAAACAATTCTTTGCCCGTGCCACTTTCTCCCAAGAGTAAAATCGTGGCGTCCGTTCTCGCATATTTCTTCGCAATATTTTTCAATTGCTTCATATGCAGATCATTTGTCAAAATATCCTCAAATTGATAGCGGGTAGTGTGGCCGCGTTGGAATATCGTCTGGCGGATTCTTTGTTCAACACTTTGTAGTTTAGCCACCTCTTGAAAGGTAGCCACGACCCCCTTTACTTGACCATCAATATAAATCGGCACTCGGTTGGTCACTACATCTCCTACCGGCGTATGCTGCAATTGCTCCAGCTCAGACCGAGCAGAAGTGATCACTTCATCAACCCGTGAATTAGCGATTACCTCGCGGATGGGAACACCCACAACATCTTTCTCTTTTACACGAAAAATCTCTTCCGCAATGGGATTAACCGCCGTAATTTTCCCTTTTTCATCCGTTGCTACAACCCCGTCATGGACGGCATTAATAATCGTCTTTAGTTGTTCGGAAGCTTGCCGTTCTTTGTTCCTAATGTCAATAATCTGCCTTGCTTCTTCAATCGCTTGAATAATTGCTTCCTTGCCAGATTTAATTAATTGAACTTCAACATTTTCCCAGTTTTTCAATTTCAATTTATCCGTAACAAGAGTATCGCCGACAACAACCTCAATTTTGAAAGCTTGAATTAATTGTTTCAATTCCTGACGCACATGGTCCCATTCTTTGTGTACATCTTCACTGGGAATAATAAATTCATGAATGGATAAACCGAGCAATTCACTGACAACTCGAAACCCATCCATTACATTTTGATAGCCAACAATTGCAATTCTCTTTTCTTTGCCGACATAAGAGCTCAAAATTCGTATTACATCGTAGCCCGTTACTTTGATCTCTACAACCGGCAAAATATTTTCCGCCCGCAAGAACGCAGCGGTTCCGCCCCGGCTGATAATGACTTCGATGCCTTGCCGGGCCAAATCCCAAGCAAGCGCACCCGCTTTTTCCATGTCACCAATTTCAATAGAAAAATGGAAGCCCAACTCCGTCCGCACTTCTGCCGCACTCACAGCAAGTTCCGGGTAAGGCGCAATAAGACCTATAGCTTGCCCTGGTTGCACAGACTTCGCTTCTTGCCCATTGTTTTTTATCAATAAATCGTGTTTCTCTTTTGGGGCCATTGACTTCCCCTCCTACCGTCCATTTATGCAATACCCTATACAAAAAGCTCCGAAGGAATTCGGAGCTTCAAGCTATTGAAAAAACAATCTGTCATGTGAGGCTAATTTACCGACCTTTAATGACCATCCGGCAGCCAAATGATTTTCGATTAAAACAAAAACAGGTACTCCATATGGATGTACCTGTTTGCTCTTAAATGGTGCCGAGGACCGGAATCGAACCGGTACGGAGCTCACGCTCCGAGGGATTTTAAGTCCCTTGCGTCTGCCAGTTCCGCCACCCCGGCATATTCTTTGTTCACCCTGCAAACAGGGTTTGACAAAACATTTTTTGGAGGCGGCACCCAGATTTGAACTGGGGGATAAAGGTTTTGCAGACCTCTGCCTTACCACTTGGCTATGCCGCCTAATTATGGAGCGGAAAACGAGATTCGAACTCGCGACCCTCGCCTTGGCAAGGCGATGCTCTACCGCTGAGCTACTTCCGCATATGAACACTGGTGCCGCAGGGCAGAATCGAACTGCCGACACGAGGATTTTCAGTCCTCTGCTCTACCGACTGAGCTACCGCGGCAAGATGAATGGCGACCCTGATCGGATTTGAACCGACGATCTCCGCCGTGACAGGGCGGCATGTTAGACCGCTACACCACAGGGCCGTAAATCAAATCGCTTATTTAGTATAATCGAAATAGCCATATCTGTCAACATACTTTTTCGTTTAACTTCACTACTTTTTAACAAAAATCAATCGGTTTAGGATATTCCCCTGCAATGACCATTAAACAAGGCCCGCTTTACTGTACAACGCATAAAAATGGTGTGTCGGACCAACTCCATGCCCTAACGGAAAGGAATGTTCAATCGCCATCGTCACAAATTCCTTCGCCGCCCGCACGGCATCGGTTATCGTCATTCCTTTTGCCAGTCCCGCGGCAATCGCCGAAGAAAAAGTACACCCAGTTCCATGCGTGTGCGGCGTATCAATTCGCTTATTTTCAAAAGCAAGAAACTCCCGCCCGTCATATAACAGGTCACATGCATCTCCCGGCAAATGGCCGCCTTTGACGACCACATATTCCGGTCCCATTTCTTTGATCTTGACGGCCGCCTTTTCCATATCCGCTTTATTATTTACCGGTTCGCCAATAATCTCAGCGGCTTCCAGCAAATTCGGTGTAACTACTTTGGCCAGCGGAAACAATATCTCTTTCAACGCGCCAATTGCTTCCGGTTTTAACAGATGGCTGCCGCTTTTTGAAATCATCACCGGATCAACGACAATATTTGCAATGTTCGTTTTCCGCAATTCTCCAGCAACTGTTTTGATGATCGTTTCATTTGACAGCATTCCAATTTTCACTGCATCTACCTGGATATCGGAACAAACTGCCCGGATTTGATCGCGAATAATTTCTTCGTCCAGATCGCGAATATTGGTAACACCACAGGTATTTTGCGCCGTGATCGCAGTAATGGCGCTCATTCCGTAAACGCCAAGCGCGGAAAATGTTTTTAAATCCGCCTGTATTCCTGCGCCGCCGCAAGAATCGGATCCGGCTATTGTCAACGCAGTTTTCATTCCGACTCCCCCTTGTTCATCGATTTCTGCTCTGTATTTAATTGTATCCGCATGTTTTCCAATACCGGAACGAGATTGGTGTCCAACTTTTCTACCAGTTCAGGTAACGTTTTTGCGTCAAAAAGCCCTGACATCTGCGGCAAACGACGCAAGCGCATTTCCCCATAAAAGTCATCACGAAATACATTATAACAAATGACTAAATTACTTTCCGTTGCAAAATCGCTGTAATCAATAACAACAAACGAACCGTTCAATATTTTTATCGGCGCACCGGGCCGTATATACAATTGAAACCCGGCAATTTCTTCCGGAAGCTGCTTTCCGTATGGCCACTCGAGGATCTTTTTTTCATGAAAAATACTGCCGAGCCGCTTTGGATCAAACCAGTTTAATGTCGTCAATAATGTCTCCATTTTACTGCTCAAAATAGCTTCCAACCCTGGCAAATCAGCGGCAATAAAGTTGATATCGTAATATTCATTCAAACCAATCGTCACTTTGGAAAGAAAATCGACCGTAGCCGGATCATAAACAACCGAAAAAAACAAATGCCGTTCAGGATTTGCATAGGTGAAAATGTGAAACAACGTTTTGCTGTTCTCTAATTCACGAATCAGTGTAAAACCTGCCATTTTTTCCGGCAGAGCGGCTAAATAAGCCCACTCCCGAATTTGTTGTTCTAACTCTTCCATGCTACCTCCATTGATGCTACGTAAACAAAAAAAGATCTCCCAAGATGAGAGATCCCCATGCGTGTTTTGGCAGGGGCAGAAGGACTTGAACCCTCAACCAACGGTTTTGGAGACCGCTACTCTACCAATTGAGCTATACCCCTATGCAACGTACGAAAGTTATTTTACCATATATGCCGTAGAATGACAATAGTATATTTTTAGAACTTAGATAATTATCAGAAGCTTATATAGAAGACCGTTCAAAAAGGCCAAAGTTTATTTTACCCTTTCTTTCCTGTGCTGCCCCGTTTAGTCAGAGGCACTCCTTGGGCGCATAACGGGCACTGATCCGGTGTATACGTAGGAACCGTCAGCGTCATTAATGCCTTGTGCGGAACATCGCCAAAGGAAACCTTGCCGCCGCTGCGGTCAACAAGGAAACCCACTGCTACCGGAATCCCGCCGCTGGCCCGAACTACATCCAAAACCTCACAAACCGATCCACCGGTAGTGATGATATCTTCGACAATCAAAACCCGTTCACCCGGTTCAATGACAAACCCCCGGCGCAAGGTCATAACGCCGTCCACCCGTTCGGTAAAAATTGCTCTGGTACCTAAATTTTTACCCACTTCATGAGCCAGTAAAATGCCGCCGGTAACCGGGCCGACAACAACATCAATCTTTTCATCCCGAAATTTCTCAGCCAAATCGGCACACATGGCAGCCGTATGCTGCGGATGTTGCAACACCTGAAATTTTTCCACGTACATGGGACTATGCAGCCCGGAAGTTAAAAGAAAGTGACCTTCCAAGATAGCACCGGTTTTTAAAAATATATCCTTCATTTCTGCTTCATTCATTTCGTTACGCCCTCCATCTCCGCTATAATTTTTTGAGCCGCCAACAACGGATTCTCCGCTTTCGTAATCGGTCTGCCAACGACCAAATAACTGGCCCCCGCCTGCAAAGCCTGTCCAGGCGATGCAACCCGGCTTTGATCATTCAATGCAGCATCCTGCGGACGGATACCAGGAGTTACAATCAAAAAATCTTCGCCACAAGCCGCACGAATCATAGCTGCTTCCTGGGGCGAAGCAACGACCCCGTCCATACCGGCTTCCTGCGCCAATTTCGCCAAATTCAATACCTGTTCCGGTATGGATAGGCTATACCTCAGCTTGGACCATTCTCCTTCATTCATGCTGGTTAAAACAGTAACAGCCACCAATTTCGGCCGGGCAATTCCTAATTCTGCCGCTGTTTTTGTTACCTCTTCGACAGCAGCCTGCATCATCGCCTTGCCGCCGATTGCATGAAACGTCAGCATGGAAGCCCCCAAATGGGTCAGCATTCCAGCTCCGTGAGCGACAGTATTGGGTATATCCTGCAACTTCAAATCACAGAAGACATTTTTGCCAATACTGCGTAAGAAATGAACAGTTTCACTGCCACAACCATAGAATAATTCCATCCCGACTTTATAATACTGAACCGCATCACCTAACTCAGTTACCAGTTTTTTTACGGCTTCCATATTCGGCATATCCAACGCAACAATCAAGCGATTTTTCACGTTCATACTATCCCTCCTCTACCT
>CAYUNV010000212.1:0-5948 GCA_964446265.1 uncultured Negativicutes bacterium
CGCGCCGCATATGGCAGGAATCATGGTAGGTCAGTTTTTTCTTGCCGGCATTGGCCTCGTTTAAACGGCCGGCTTTTTCATATTCTTCGGCGACAAGCGAAGTGAATTCACGGACTTTGGCGGCTATCTTTTTGGCCCGTTCGCCCCATTCGGGATCTTCTGCCAAGATTTCCGGATACGTATGTTTCCACATTTCTGCGCAGGTTGGGCAGGCGGCGATAATGATATCGGGATTCTCCGCTTCAAAGGCGGCAATATTTTCTTTTGCCATTTTCCGCGTTGTTTCGATGTCGCCGAACCCGATGACCGGTTTTCCGCAACAGCTTTGTTTTTGCGGGAACACGACGCTCATGTTGAGGTCGTTGAGCACTTTGACTACGGCCTGGCCGGTTTCGGGGTAAACGAAGTCCAGGCTGCAGCCGCTGAAGAATGCAATTTTTTTGGTTGGGTTTGGCGGATTTTTGGCCATTTTATCGATTGAATCCCGCAGTGGGGTAGGAGCAATCGTCGGCAGGCTGCGGTCTTTGGCCAGTCCGGACAGGAAGAGCGGCAAGTGCCGGATCAGTTTTCCGCTTTGGAACGGTTTTTGGCCGATGGAAGCGACGCGGAGCAGCGAGTGGAATAATTTCCGGTTGCCGACCACCTCAAAGATATTCCGCATGACGAAGGGAAGACCGTTTTCTTTGGCATTGCGGATACGGAGTTCTTCAATCAAACCGGGGATATTAATTTTGCCCGGACAGACTTCCGTACAGCGCCGGCATCCGATGCACAGTTCGTTGATTTTTTCAAAGTCGCCCATGCTGTTTAGGAACGCCGTCAGGATTGCGCCGATGCCGCCGGCATAAACGTGGCCGTAAACATGTCCGCCGACCAGGGCGTAGACGGGGCAAACGTTGAGGCAGGAGGCGCAGCGTACGCATTGATAAATTTCTTTGAATTTCTCATCATGCGCGGCTTTCAGACGGCCATTGTCGAATAGGATGATATGAAGTTCTTTTTCCTGTTCGACCCATTGACCATCTTTTTTGACCATGACCGGTGTTGGTCCGCAGATCATGCTCATATAGCTGGTCATTAACTGGCAGGTAGCGTTGCGCGGCAGGGTCCGCAGGATCGGCACGGCATCTTTTAAGGTGGGTATCAGTTTTTCATAGCCGATGATAGCGACATGGATCGGCGGCAGCGACGTCGTCAGCCTGCCGTTTCCTTCATTGGTTACCAAACCAATGGCGCCGTTTTCCGCTACGCCGAAATTAGCGCCGGATATTCCCATGTCGGCCTGTAAAAATTCCGCACGCAGATTTTTCCGGGCTGTTTGAACCATAAAGGGAATATCAGGCGGAATGTCGGTTTGCAGTTCTTTGGAAAAGTACCCGGCTACCTGGTAACGATTCAAGTGGATGGCTGGCATAACCATGTGCGACGGCCTATGACCGGCGATGCCGATGATCCATTCGCCCAGATCCGTTTCCCGGACGCGAATGCCGGCTGCCGACAGATCTTTGTTCAAGTGAATTTCTTCCGAAGCCATGGATTTTGATTTGACGATCCGTTTTACGCCTTTTTCCTTGCAAAGATCGAGAAGGTATTTTTTCAGAGCGGCTCCGTCGGCAGCCCGGAAGACTTTGGCGCCGCGTTTTGTTGCTTCGGCTACGAATTGGTCGGCAACCTCCTCAATACGGGCGACGGTGTCCATCTTGGTTTTTTTGACCAAATCGCGCAAAGCTTCAATATCTTCGACATTTTCGTACGCCTTGAGGCGGGAAACCGGATAGGCTTCGGAAAAACGGCTCAGCGCACCCCGTAGCACTTCGTCTTTCAGTTTTTCGTCGATTTCTTTTTGGATATTGCGGTTACTGCTTTCCATCAGGCAACACCTCCGCTTACCGGTTCATCGACGGCAATGATAATAAAACGGCTGGGACCATGGACGCCGATCGTCAAGACCCGTTCAATGTCGGCGGTGCGGCTTGGGCCGGTTATAAAGCTCAAATATCCGCGATGGAAGACTTGTGAAAAGATGTCAAAGGCCTGTTCAACGCCGGGAACAATCCGGCTGCTCGGCAAAAAAACAACATGGATAGGCGGCAGCATAGAGACGAGGCGGCTTTCAATGGCATAGGCATCCTGACAGACACTGCCGGTTTCCGCGACGCCGAATTCTACGCCGGAGATGCCGATATCCGCTGTTTCCGCATGTTCGGCAATATCGGCCTGGGCCGTGTACAAAGCAATGCCTGCGGAACGGATTTCATCGTTGACGCCGGAATCTTGCTGCAGTGCATTATCTACGGAAACTACTTTTTTGGCGTTGGTAAATTTAATGAGGTTCATGATGATTTCTTTTGCTTCACCGGCAGTTTTTACCCGGAAAATTTCCGCCGAAGCCTGTTTTGCCCGCGCTTCGAATTCGGCAAAGTATTCCGCTCCATAGGTAGTGGTCTGTAAAACCGGTTCCCAGTTTTCGCAAACTTTTTTCATAGCATCACCCCTTAAAAATAAGTATGAAAGCTGGTAGACTGATTATTGTGTATATTTTTACTATTTCGCAGCGGAGAAAAAAACTCCTGCCGGAATGCAGGAAAATACGTGTTATGATGGAATATCTAGATAATTTACAGCACTAAACAAAAATAAACCATTTCAAATAAGGGAAAGAGGGGTGCGGCATGAAAACGGGATATATAGTTTTGGCTCATGGCAGCAATGCTGCTGTCGGTGAAGCTAACGAGATTGCGTTTCAGATTGCGGCTATTTTGCGGCAAAAAACAGATAATGCATTGATCGAAACTGCCATTATGAACCGCGCTTCCGGACTGCCGGGCCTTAAAGACGGCGTGGAGCGTTTGATCGCCGCCGGCGTGGATAAGTTGATTATTGCCCCTTTGTTTTTAGCCGGCGGAACGCATATCCGGGAAGGAATACCGCAGGAAATTATTCAATTACAGGCGCAGCATCCGCAGGTTCCCATCCGGTTGGCAGAACCGTTGGGGGCGGACCCCCGGCTGGCTGATATTCTTTTGGACCGGATACGGGATGTACAGGAACAGCAGGAATGAAGTTTTGCAATTGGGAGGATCACAATGACAAGAAAACTGGTACTGGTAACGGGCGGAGCCCGCAGCGGGAAAAGCACTTTTGCGGAGCAATATGCGGCGCGCCTGGGCGAACGAGTGGAATATATCGCAACGGCAGAAGTTGGCGATGAAGAAATGCGAACCCGTGTGGTTCTGCATCAGCAGCGACGGCCGGCCAATTGGCGGACGACGGAAGCCCCGCATGATGCGGTGCCGGCAATGCGGGAAGCGGTACAGCGGGCCGATGTGGTGTTGTTTGACTGCCTCACCTTGTATACGAGCAATTTGATGCTGGCTCCGGGGATGCCGGAAGATCCGCTGGTGCGTTCGCAAACGGTATTGAACCGGTGGAAAGAAGTGTTAGCGGTTGCAGCGGCTGGGACGGCCAGCGTCATTATTGTCAGCAATGAGGTGGGCTGCGGGATCGTGCCCGACAATGCGTTGGCGAGGGAATACCGCGATTTATCAGGGTTTGCCAACCAACTTACGGCAAAGTGGGCGGATGAAGTATATTGGACGATTTGTGGTTTGGCGGTTGATGCCAAAAAAATAGCGGTTAACCGCGATTGGGATTGAGATTTGGCCGAGGATACGATTGAGGAGGTTATTAAGCTTGAGTTTATTGCAGGATACGCTCCAGAAAATACAACAGCCTGATAAACAAGTAGAACGGGAAATCCGGTCGGCGTTTGAACGCTGCGGCGACCGGCCGGCGGATTGGGGCGTACTGGCTGATTTGACGGTTCGCTATGCAGCGGCCCGCGGGACGGAAAAATTGACGATTCCCCGCAAGGCGATGGTGTTGATGGCGGCGGACCACGGTGTGGCGGTACGCGGGGTGAGCGCTTTTTCCCAAGAGGTGACGGTGCAGATGATTTGCGGTTACCTGGCCGGTTGCGCCGGCGCGAATGTCATGGCGCGGCATGCCGGCGCGGATATGGTTATTGTCGATGTCGGAGTCAAAGGGGAACTGCCTGATGATCCGCGGATTATCAACCGCAAAGTAGCCCGGGGCACGGCAGATTTTGCCTGTGGTCCGGCTATGTCCCGCGCCGAAGCGGTAAAAGCTGTGGAAGCAGGAATTGAAGTGGCTTACGAGTGCGCCGAAAAAGGATACCGGTTGTTCGGCCTGGCGGAAATGGGGATTGGAAATACGACATCCAGTGCGGCCATTACGGCGGTCATGTGCGATGTGCCGGTGGAGAAAGCGGTAGGGCGAGGATCCGGCGTTGGCGACGTGCGTCTGCAGGTCAAAAAAAATGCAGTGTACAAGGCTTTGGAAATCAACCGGCCTGATCGTGCCGATGCCCTGGATGTATTGAGTAAAATCGGCGGGTTTGAAATTGCCGGCCTGGCAGGGGTAATTTTGGGCGGAGCCGCCTGCCGCGTGCCGGTTTTTGTCGATGGGATTATTACGACAGCGGCTGCTTTGATTGCCCAAGGATTAAATCCATTGGCCTGTGAATATATGCTGGGATCGCATGTATCCGCCGAGCCGGCCCACCGGGAAATGCTGGCGGCTCTCGGTTTGCCGGCGGTGTTAAATTTGGGGATGCGTTTGGGTGAAGGGACGGGGGCGTCCCTGGCAATGACTCTGTTGGATGCCGGTATTGCCCTTGTAAACAATGGCTTGAACGGAAAGGGGCCGGTGTCGTAGATGGCTGTCAAAAGTATTTTTCGCGATTTTGCTACGGCACTGCAATTTTTAACCTGCATCCGGCTTGGTCCGCCCGAAGTCTGGTCAGCGGAGCAATGCGGGCGGAGCGTGCGTTATTTTCCTCTGGTTGGTGCGGTTGTCGGCCTTGTTTTGGTGCTGGTGAATTATTTTTTATCCAACCATTTGTTGCCGCATGTGTCGGTTATTGTTTTATTGATTGTCGAAATCTGTTTGACCGGAGCTTTGCATTGCGACGGCTTAATGGATACGGCGGACGGGATTTTTTCCCATCGTTCCAGGGAACGGATGCTGGAAATTATGCGGGACAGCCGGACTGGTGCGCACGGCATTACCGTATTTGGGTTGGTCCTGCTATTGAAATATTCGGTACTATTGGACTTATCGCCGGGGATTTTGCCGAAAGCGCTATTTGTCATGACGGTTGTCGGAAAGATGGCGATGGTGATTGCCATTACCCGTTTTCCATTAGCGCGCAAAGACGGCATGGGCAAAGCTTTTTCGGAATGTGCGGGGCGCTGGACGCTGCCATTGGCTGCGCTGTTTTCCGTAGTTCTTGTGGCACCGTTAGGATTACCGGCTGTTTTTATCGGTCTGTTCGCTTGTTTGGCCGGTTATGATCTGGCGCGCTGGCTGTCGAAGAAATTAGGCGGTTTGACCGGCGATACTTACGGAGCGATCCATGAGGTGACACAAGTGGCGGCCTTGCTGTGCTGGCTGATTTTTTAACAAAGGAGAATACAATGGATACAATTGCCGCATTACTCAAAGAAATTGAACCGATTGATACGGCAACTGCTGCTGCAGTTCAAAATCGGTTTGATTGTCTAATAAAGCCGCTGGGCAGTCTCGGACTGTTGGAAGAAATTACGGCACAAGTTTTCGGTGCTTTGCGGTCGACCGATATTGTTTTGCTTCATAAAATATTAATCCATATAGCCGGTGCACCGGGAGAGGCGGCCCCTTCTTTTCTCCCGCTTGCTGGTTTAACGATGGTTTCTTTGCCGCTGCCGCAGGAAGGAACGGAGAACGAAAACCAAGTCCTGGCATCGATCCGGCAAGGGATAGAAGAAGCAATCCGGCAGCTTCGCCAAGGTGCGCAGGTTTTGGCAATCAGCCAGGCTGCGGTGGAGGAAAAACATACCCGGTTGTTGGCCAAAGACCTGCTTGCCAGGGAGGAAGACTCAGAAACT
>CAYUNV010000213.1:0-5926 GCA_964446265.1 uncultured Negativicutes bacterium
ACAGAAAACCATGCTCATAGACAACAACATGCCCAGTACGATTGGCGTTTTTCTGGCTGCAGTCAAAGAAAAACCTCTTCTCAGCAAATAATCGGAGATGATACCTCCCAGAACTCCGCCGGCAAAACCACAAATTGCCGGGATAGAAGCGATAATACCGGCTTTGAGGATGGTCATTCCTCTGGCTTGTACCAAATAGACCGGGAACCAGGTAATGAAGAAGTAAGTGAGGGCGTTAATGCAATATTGGGCAATGTAAATACCGACCATCATCCGGCTTTTCAATAATTCTTTAATGTAATGGATGTTTGGACCTTCTTGTTTGCCACCGTCTTTCTTGCCTTGGTCCATATTTACCAAGGCGCCGCCTTTTTCAATATACTCGATTTCCGCGTCATTAATCATGGGATGATCCTTAGGATTATGGATAAATTTGTTCCAAATAAAAGTAAACAAAATTCCCAAGACACCCATGACGGTAAAGACATAATGCCAGCCAAAACTATGTACAAGCCAACCCATCAGTGGTGCAAAGAATACAGTAGCAGCGTATTGGGCCGAGTTGAAAATCGCTGAAGCCGTGCCACGTTCGTTGGCAGGGAACCAAGCCGCAACAATCCGGCTATTGGCTGGGAACGAAGGGGATTCGGCAGCTCCTACCATGAACCGCAGAGCAAATAAGGTCATGACTGCGGTCATGCCAGTTAAAAAGCCGACAAAACCTTGGAACAACGTAAACAATGACCAGAAGAAGATACTGAAAGCATACACTTTTTTGGAGCCGAACTTATCCAGAAGCCAGCCGCCGGGTAACTGGCAAGCTACATAGGCCCAACCGAATGCAGAGAAGATGTAGCCCATCGCCACCGAATCCATTTTTAAATCTTTGGCGATTGCCGGACCGGCAAGGGAAATTGTAGCCCGGTCAGCATAATTGATTACCGTAATAAAGAATAATACCGCAACGATTATCCAGCGGACATTCGTCATTTTTTTTGTCGAGACATTGGTTTGTAAATTTTCCATAGACCACACCACGCGAATTTATCCGTATAAATTCGCTTACCCTTTCTTCAATAGTATTTGTTTTCACTTGGACGTCTTACCTAGAGTAATTGGCCTATAAATAGGCAGGCTAATTCACAAATAGACAGCTTGGCATAGATCCCCTCCCTGAAAGCAGTATGACACTTCTTTAACATGCCATAATTAAACTGGATTTTCTGTGAGCGTGACAACAATGTCCGTTATAAAAATATCAAGAATTTTCTACCTAATATTTTTATAATCACAATATTATTTCACTATTTGAAATAATATTTCTATATATGAAAAAATTCTATATATATTTAAAAAATCCTTCACGTAATGAAATATTATTTTGAATAAAAAAACAGTGCAGGCTCAAAATATGGCTTGCACTGTTTGCGATATGAAGTGTTAAAGGGGTTAAAAGATATCGGAAGTTGACGATATAAAAACGGGATAGAGGGGGTTAAAGAAATTGCGAAAAGATGAGAGTGGGTGTTATGCCGGTTTCATCGTTGGCCTACGGACCCCATTTGTGATGAAATACGATGGGACTATTCGAATAGCTGCGGAACGCACTCCAGAATTTTTTCTTGTGAGTAAATACTTGTTGGTCCCGAAATACTGATGCCTGCAATAATTTCCCCGGCAATATTGTAGATCGGAGCGGCAATACAATTAATTCCATTGCTCCATTCTTCAAAATCTACCGCGTAACCTTGTAAACGCGCTTTTTCGATTTCTGCAAGATAATCCGCTTCATTCGTGATTGTATGCAGTGTATATTGGCGCACACCGCGTTTAAAAACCTCCCGTACTATTTCCGGTGATTTGCAGGTTAACACTTTGCCGAGGGCTGTGCAGTGGATTGGCCGCCGCATGCCGATGTGGAAATAACCGTACACGCAATAGGAAGTCTCCGCCCGGGCAACATATACCACTTCCTGGCCGTCAAGCACAGCCAGGTTAACATTCACTTTTAACCGATTCGACAAGTCCTCCATTATAGGCAGACAAACCCGGCGAATTTCCATGGAATTGAGCACTATTCCTTGATATTTTAAAAAGCCGCGGCCCAATAAATAATAACCATCCAGATGTTCAACCAAATTGAATTCTTTTAATGTATTTAACATGCGGTGGGCGGTTGGTTGACTGATACCGGTGATGGCGCTGATCTCTTTCAACCGCAGCCTTGGTTTTTCATACGAAAAACAATCCAGGAGAGTAATCGCTTTGGCAATACTGTTGTTTGGAAAATCTTTTGTTGCATCATTTGGCATTTCTTTCCCTCTTTGCTTTCATATAGTAAAATCGATAATCATTAACATGTATTTTCTTTTCATTATACGAAATATTGTTTTAACTTTGCAATAGGCTTTAAAATCAAATTTATGTAAATCAATTTAAGTGCGAAAATACAAGAGAAGCAGTCTTTTAATAAAATCAAGTATAGGATGGCGCGATTGATACACAGAACAGTTGCAATGCGCAAAATTACAATGCAACGATCACATCTAAAAAGTTCTGATAATTAAAAATATTTAGTAAATACAACCGTAAATCAATTGACTGGAACGATTTAGATGGAGTAAAATAAACTTACATAGTTGGAAGTTGGATGGTGAAAAGGAAAGAAAACGGAAAGAATGGTCATAGAAGTGAAGCATAATTTTATAATCTGCAGTTAACCTGTTTTGCTCGATCCTATTCATATTTGGGATACCAATCCAATAATGATATAGGGACGCATTGAGGCATAAAACGTATTTGGTCACTTGTTTTATGCGGAGCGAATAGTGAAACCACCTCTAACCGATAGTCGACAGAGGTGGTTTTTTGTTTACTACTAGAGTTGTAAGACGTTCTAAAACAGATGATCGTTTCGATTTTTAAACAAATTCACTGGAGGGATCGAAATGAAACCGTTGGTTATTTATGGAGCAGCTTTTTTTGATGTAATAAAATTGATCGATGCAATAAACCGGCATACTCCAACCTGGAAGCTTCTTGGCTTCGTTGATGACGCCCAAGAAGTGCAAGGCAAGAGTTTTATGGGTTATCCTGTTTTAGGCGGTCAGGAATGTATTCCTGCGCTTAATATGCAAGAAGCTCATTTTGTCAATAACGTCCACGGCCCCAAAAACAAAAAAATAGTCGCGAATATGCTGTTGGATCGTGGTTGTCGCATTGCGACGTTGATACATCCCCAAATCGATATGAATTATGTCACTACCGGTATTGGCTGTATCTTGCCTGACGGCTGTATCGTCGGCAGTGGAACCAAAATCGGTAATTTTGTTACCCTTCGGTTACGAGTCTTGTTAAGCCATGATGTAACTGTCGAGGATTACGTTTTTGTTGGACCCGGTGCAGTTATTGGGGGAGAAACGAAGCTAAAGGAAGGCGCCTTTATTGGCGCCGGTGCAACTGTCATGCTGTATCGTGAAGTCGGCGAAAGGGCCATGGTGGGTGCAGGTTCTGTCGTAACCAAGGATGTTCCGCCGAATGTTACAGTTGCCGGTGTTCCAGCCCGTCAATTACCGGAAAAAAGGGGGTAATGATTTTGAAACCGTTAGTGATTAATCTGGCCCCAACGGGAATGGTCCCTACCCGGACTGATACTCCGCATGTCCCGATTACACCGGAAGAAATAGCGAATGATGTTGCCCGCTGTATTCCCCTTGGCGTGTCGATGGTCCATCTTCATGCCCGTGATGAAAACGGCGCCCCTACGTATCGCAAAGAGGTATATGCGCGTATTATTGAGGGCATCCGCACGAGGCATCCGGAAGTGGTTCTTGTCGTCTCTACCAGCGGACGCAATATTCCCGAATTCGAAAAACGGTCTGAAGTATTAAGTCTGACAGGAGATTATAAGCCAGATATGGCCAGTTTGACATTAAGTTCATTGAATTTTGCCAAGACAGCCAGCGTCAACAGTCCAGCAATTATCGAAAGCCTGGTAGAGCGGATGTTAGAGCAAGGCATTCGGCCTGAATTTGAAGTATTCGATTTAGGAATGATGAATTTTGTAAATTATTTGATCAATAAAAAAAATATCCAACCACCGTACTATTTTAATATTTTGCTGGGCAATATTGCTACCGCGCAGGCAAAATTACTTCATCTTGGAGTCATTATGTCAGAACTTCCTGATGATTCAATTTGCGCTATCGGCGGAATTGGCAATTCACAATTAATTGCCAATTCATTAGGTATTGCCGTAGCGGATGGAGTTCGAACCGGTTTGGAGGATAATATTTGGATGGACCAGGATCGTTCTGTGCTTTCAACCAATTACGCTTTAGTGGAGCGAATCGCAAGGATGGCTCAGGAAATGAAGCGTCCGCTTGCTACTCCGGCTCAAGTGCGGGAAATGCTTCAATGTGTTGCAAGAACCAAGAAGACAGAGTGCATTAAGCATTCTGTTCAGGTTGATAGCCAATCATTGCCGGCAGCCTTGTTCAGATTAAAGCCGTTGTTCAAGCAAGGTAATACTTGACGTATGTTAGACATCTAACTACAATGAAACCATGATGAAAAATAACATGATTGCTCTAACGAGCCGAATAACAGAAGCAGCGCATAAACTAATTGTTAGGGAACTTGAATTGCGTGGAATTCATGGTGTTGTTCCTTCCCATGGAGGAATTTTGACCCTTCTTTTCACCGGTGATCCCTTTACGATGAAAGATTTGGCGGAAAAAATCCACAGGACAAAGCCAACCGTGACGGTGTTAGTCGATAAACTGGTAAGCCTGGGTTATGTTATAAAAGAAAAAAGCAGGGAGGATAACCGAAGTACTTTCATCAAACTAACAGAGGAAGGCTGGAAATTAAAACCGGCGTTCATGGAAATTTCCGAGGACGTAAATTCCATAGTATACAAGGGATTGTCAGACGAGGAAGCAGAATATGCAGAAGCAATACTGGGGAAAATCAAGCGTAATTTAGAGGAAGCGGGGGGCTCTTGATCGAGCCCCTTCATCATTAGGTACGCTTTCAGTTTCCTTGTATTATAAGTAATTGACATTTCAACTAGTTTACAATAAAATTTAGTTGAAATGTCAATTACTTTGCTGGAGGAATTCTATGGTTAAGCTGCAAAACGAAGTTTTTCGCGAAGTAGGCATGCTGGCCCGTTGTATTCAGTCAATCAGCGACATTAAGTACCGGGAAATAAAATTGCAACGGGGCCAGTTTATTTTTCTGACTCGCATTTGTGAATATCCGGGTATCAATTTAATTGAGCTCTCGCATATTCTGAAAGTGGATAAGGCCACAACAACAAAAGCAGTACAAAAACTGATGAAAGAGGATTATGTAGTACGGGAGCGTGACAGTGTGGACAAAAGGATGTGGCATTTGTTCCCGTCTCCTGAGGCTAAAGAAATTTATCCGTATATCATTCAAGAAGAAAATCGAAATATTGAAATTTGTTTCCAAGGATTTAGCTTTGCTGAAAAACAAAATGTAGTCCAGTTATTAAAACGGATGAGTGAAAACATTGACCAGGCTTGGAAAGAATTGAAGTCGTACAAAGAAGAATATGGTGGGATAGAAGAAAGAGATCGATAGGAAGGTGCATTTTGCATGGCAGAAATCACGATACAAGAATATACAAACGAATACCAAGACAAAGTAATTGACTTGATCCTCGGTATTCAGCGCAATGAATACAATATCCCTATCACTAAGGAAGACCAGCCGGATTTAAGTGCGATCCCTGCTTTTTACCAAACTAAATCAGGGAATTTTTGGCTGGCAATTTGTGATCAACAAGTTGTCGGGACTATCGCGTTAATTGATATTGGCAACCGGCAAGGGGCATTAAGAAAAATGTTTGTCGATGCTGCTTATAGAGGTAAAATGGTTAATACAGCGGAACTATTAC
>CAYUNV010000214.1:0-5924 GCA_964446265.1 uncultured Negativicutes bacterium
GTGCTCCCAGTCCAACTTGTCCAAATACCGAACCGCGATGATTGGCCAAATGTTCAAGATCAATAGTAGGACAACCCTGCGTGGCCAATAAGTTCAATAACAAAGTTTTTCCAACTCCGGTTGATCCGGAGACAACAATTAAAGGACCGGACAAATTGACGCGTTCCAACCCATCAAGAATATAACGCCTATGTGCTTTATATCCGCCAATCAATTGATAGGCGGGAATATTCATCAAATCTAAAATACGCACTATCGACTGCGAACGCATTCCGCCACGCCAACAATATACGATAACCTGGCCCTCAGGCGGCAATACGGCACGAATGCTGTCAATCATTGCCGGAAGTTTAGGGGATACAATGGAAAAACCACGATTTTTTGCATCGGATTGTCCAGCGTTCTTATAAATTGTGCCCACTTCTGCCCGTTCATTATCGGAAAACAATGGGACATTAATTGCGCCTGGAATATGGCCTGCCGTAAACTCAATCGGCGATCGAACATCCACCCATACCGAATTTGTATTCTGCAGGGCTTCTTCTAAAGTAATTGTGTTATCCAAAGATTTTTCACCAACATATCATTCTATATTTTGCATGCAAGAAAATGAGAGTATTGCATCATTTAATTTTATCATATTATTGTTCGAATGTGACAAGAATTTTATTTTTGCATACGAAAAAAGTGGAAATCAAGTATAACCGATGTTTAGAGTTTATTAAAATAACGGGCATAAATTTGATCGGATGTCATAATAATTTCCCGCGCTTTACTACCGATATTTGGTCCCACAATGTGCATTTCTTCCATAGCATCAATTAAGCGCGCCGCCCTTGTATAACCAATGCGGAATTTACGCTGCAGCATGGATACAGATGCCTGGCCTGTTTCCAAAACCATGGAAACAGCCTCTTCTAATAATTCATCCGTGAATTTTTCCTGGTCCTTTTTCTCCGCTGTTTCTTCGCCTGTAACCCCTATTTCTATATACTCAGGAGTCCCCTGTTGTTTAATAAATGTCAGTAAATCTTCCACTTCACTATCACTGATAAAAGCGCCTTGAACCCGAACCGGTTTTGGCGAACCAACCGGATAAAACAGCATATCCCCTTTGCCTAACAATTTTTCTGCTCCGCCCATATCCAGGATCGTCCTGGAATCAACTTGAGATGATACGGCAAACGAAATCCTGGAAGGAACATTGGCTTTAATTGTGCCTGTAATTACATCAACAGAAGGGCGCTGCGTGGCTAATACTAAATGCAATCCGGCTGCCCGGGCCATTTGAGCGAGACGGCATATTGCATCCTCTACATCAACGGGAGCGATCATCATCAAATCAGCCAACTCGTCGATAATAATCACAATTAAGGGCAACTTCTCTTCCACAGCCAGTTCATTATAACGGGCAATATCACGAACTCCGGTTTCAGCAAATAACGCATAGCGGTTTTCCATTTCTTTAACGGCCCAACGCAGTGCACCGGCCGCTTTTTTTGCGTCGGTTACAACCTGGGTCAGTAAATGAGGAATTCCATTATAACTGGAGAGTTCTACGACCTTGGGATCGATGAGGACCAACTTTACTTCGTTCGGCTGTGCTTTGAACAATATGCTGGTGATTAAAGTATTGATACAAACACTTTTTCCCGATCCTGTTGCGCCGGCAACTAATAAGTGCGGCATTTTGGCCAAATCAGCAATGATTGGTTGACCGGCAATGTCTTTGCCCAGTGCGACCGTTAGTTTCGAGGAAGATTTATCGAATTCCGAACTCTCCAAAACATCCCGCAGGGGAACGCTATTAACTTCTTTGTTGGGAACCTCAATTCCGATTGCAGCCTTCCCTGGTATAGGAGCTTCTATCCGGACTCCAGGAGCGGCTAGTTTCAATGCAATATCATCCGCCAAATTAACAATTTTTGAAACTTTAACGCCGGGCGCCGGAGCCAATTCGTAACGTGTAACCGTTGGTCCCTGGCATATATTAATAATTTTCGCTCCCACACCAAAGTTTTCTAACATTTCCTCTAATATATGGGTATTTGTAGTAATTTCTTTTGGTAACCGTGAATTTTTTACTGGATTAGACCGTTTCAACAATGCTAACGGGGGAACTATATATGATTTTTCTGCATTATTTTCAACAACAATGTCGGAGCTCGTTTCGATAGGCGCCGTTTCTATTCTTGGTGTATCGACTTCCTTCGATAATTCACAAACGGGTACAATATGTTTTTTTACATCCCGTTCTTGATTGTAGAAAGAACGACGTTTGCTAACCGGATCTTTAGGTAAATCTTCTTCCGTAAAAAGATGGGCTGATAAAGTTTCTTTTGCACTCACGACCGTTTCAATCGCTTTGTCCTTAGTTTTTACGATCGTACGGCTCAAAGACCAGGTAAATACGAGGATTACAGTGCATATTGATATGGCAATAAGAACAACCAACGTACCATCAGTTCCAAACATTTTACGCAATCCGAATAAAACAAAACCACCTAATAATCCCCCACCCGGCACTAAACTTTGGGGCAAAACCTCTTCGCCTGCCGGAATACGGATGTGGTGAAAAATCGCCAGCAAACAAATATACAGTAACGAGTAGCCGAAAAACTTCGGAGTATAGTGAATTTTATTACGGGTCCAAGCGTAACGCGAACCTATAATAAAAATTATAATCGGAATAATAGCAGCTCCAACGCCAAAGCTGTTTTCAAGTAGGCGGGCAACAAAAAGTCCAACCGGACCGGTATTCGCACCGAACAGGCTGATGAGGAAAAAAATTGCGATTGTAATCAATAGAATGCCAAGTAATTCGTATTTAAATTCAAGATTCATTTTAGGAAGCCATTTAGTAAGAAGCCGTTTAGGCAAATATATCACCTCAAAGTAAGATAGTTCGATATAGGCAATGAATCCCCTTTTCTTTTCTGTAAAAAACCCATTTCCAATGTTTTTTCACAAAGAGAAGCCGGCGCGCCTGCGCCGGCTCTAGGTTGCATTATAGAATTCCCTGTTCCTGCATTACTTTACGAAGTTGATCCGTTTCTGCTGCTGTAGCAGGAATCATCGGCAAGCGGAACGGTCCGGCTTTTTGACCGATCAAGTTAACAGCAGTCTTAATGGGAATAGGATTTGTCGTGATAAAGATCACTTTAAAAATTGGTAGTAATTCTTGATGAATGGCCATTGCTTCAGCCATGTTGCCAGCAAAATAAGCAGCGATCATATCCTGCATTCGTTGACCGACAAGTTGGGCAGCAACGCTAATAATTCCGGTGCCGCCAACAGATAAAATTGGCAGTGTTAAGCTGTCGTCACCGCTGTAAACAAGAAAATCGTCAGGAGTTATACGCACAATTTCTGATGCTTGATCCAAACTGCCGCTAGCCTCTTTTACCGCAACAATGTTTTTAATTTCTGCGAGTCTGGCAATGGTAGCCGGAAGAATATTAGAGCCGGTTCTTCCCGGAACGTTGTATAAAATTAAAGGCAACTCTGTTGCTTCCGCAATCGCCCGAAAATGTTGATAAAAACCTTCTTGCGGCGGTTTATTATAGTACGGTCCGACTAACATGGCTCCGTGAACGCCGAGCTTTTCTGCTGCCACGGTCATTTCAAGAGACGCTCGGGTATCATTGGATCCGGTTCCGGCAATTACCGTAGCTTGGTCACCTACTGCATCAAGAACAGCGCTGAACAAGCGTAATTTTTCTTCTTTGCTCATTGTAGCGGATTCACCGGTGCTCCCGGCAACGACTAAACCGTCAGATCCGTTATTAATTAGATATTGAGCATATTTACCAGCCTGTTCATAATTTATACTTAGATCATCATTAAACGGAGTCACCATGGCAGTTAGGACTCTCCCCAATTTCATTGCTTTTCCCTCCGATTTGATTTTGGCATATTACGAGATTTTCCCTAATTCGAATGTTTCATGTAAAGCCTTCACTGCTTTTTCTACATCCATTTTTTTTATCAGAGCAGAAATGGTAGCGTCAGAATCTACTGTTTGCAGGATTGCAATATTATTTAATACTAATGCCTCAACAAAACTGGCCATTACACCGGGTACTTCCCGCATTCCGCCGCCAACTACCGAGACCTTCGCACAGTTAGGTTCAGATTGTATGGAGTAGCCAAGTTGCTGTAATACAGTAACTGCTTGTTCTAAATTATCTTGATGGAGTGTAAACCGTATTTCGCCGGGATTGATGTTGATCAGATCAACGTTAATCCCACGTTCTGCCAGTGCTTTAAAAACACTGAAACTGGCTTGCTGGGAATGGGCCGGCCCCAATTGTACAGTCAATTGGGCAATTGATTGAAGATAAGTTACCCCGGTAGCGATGCGATCGGTTACTGTTTGTTCTGATCCAGCATCTTCAGGAGAAATATTGGTAATTAATGTACCTGGTGCATCCGAAAAGGTTGATTTAATTACCAGTGGAATATTCTTTTGCATCGCGATTTCTACCGCACGGGGATGGATTACTTTTGCGCCTTGGTGAGCTAACTGGCAGATTTCTTCATAGCTAACTGTATCGAGAATTTTAGCATCGGTTACGATGCGAGGATCCGCAGTCATAATTCCGTCCACATCGGTGTAAATCTCCACCTTTTCCGCTCCCAGCGCAGCTCCCAGCGCAGAAGCTGAAGTATCGCTGCCACCGCGTCCTAAGGTAGTGAAAAGTCCATCCATTGTCATTCCTTGAAAACCACAGACAACCGGAATCTTACCCTCTTCTGCATAACTAAGAAGGGCAGCAGGGTTTATTTGTAAAATGCGAGCATTATTGAAATGGTCATCAGTAGTAATGCCGGCTTGTCCGCCGGTCAAAGCAATGGCATCCAGACCTGCCGCTTGCAACGTCGCCGCCATAACAACAGCAGATATAATTTCACCGCAAATCATAATTTGGTCCAATTCCCGCGAAGCGACGTTCTTGTTGGTTGATTTCACCAAGTTCAATAATGTATCGGTTGCATAGGGATCCCCTTTTCGTCCCATCGCAGAAACTACAACTATCGGACTATATCCCTGCGCACATGCTTTGGCAATTTTTTGTGCTGCAAGTTGGCGTGTCTCCGGTGAAACCACCGAAGTTCCGCCGAATTTTTGTACAATTAACTGCATTCGTATTTTCTCCTTAGATCAGGTTATTTTCAATCATATATTCAGCGATCTGCAACGCATTTAATGCCGCGCCTTTGCGAATTTGGTCTCCGACTACCCATAAGTTCAAGCCATTCGGTATTGAGTTGTCTTTACGAACCCGGCCAACAAAAACTTCATCTTTATTGGAAGTATATAATGGCATCGGGTAAACCATTTCTGCCGGCTCATCCTGAACGATCACTCCAGGAAAAGCTGCCAATGCTGTTCGGGCAGTTTCAACAGAAAGAGGGCCATCCAATTCAATATTCACTGATTCGGAATGACTGCGATAAACCGGCACACGAATCGTTGTAGCGGTGATACCGATGTTGTAATCATTGAGAATTTTATGGGTTTCATTTACCATCTTCATTTCTTCTTTTGTATACCCGTCATCAAGGAAAACATCAATTTGCGGTAAAAGATTAAATGCGATTGGATAATGTTTTGGCAAAGATGCACTAGGAAGAATATTCGCTTCCATCGGTTTATTATCGATCGATGCTTTGACCTGGGCATTCAGTTCGTCAATCGCTTCTTTGCCGGCACCGGACACAGCTTGGTAAGTAGAAACCACAATCCGTTTAATTTTCACTTGATCGTGGATCGGTTTTAATGCCATAACCATAATAATGGTTGAGCAATTAGGATTGGCGATGATTCCTTTATGGTTACGAATGGCTTCCGGGTTCACTTCCGGGACAACCAAGGGAACTTCCGGATCCATCCGGAAAGCGCTTGAATTGTCAATAACAAC
>CAYUNV010000215.1:0-5862 GCA_964446265.1 uncultured Negativicutes bacterium
CTTTCTTGATACGCATGCAGCACCAACGATCCCGCAACCGGTTTGCCGGCCGCCTGCCTCGTTTTCGGGCACTCAATGCCGTGGTCAATTGCATTTCGCACCAAGTGCGTCAAAGGATCCACCAACGCTTCAATTAAAGACCGGTCCAGCTCAACATTCATGCCTTTCATGACCAAATCAATCTCTTTATCCGTTTTCCGCGACAGATCCCGAACAATACGCGGAAATTTATTAAAAACATGCGAAATCGGCTGCATCCTGGTTTTCATCACTTTTTTTTGCAGGTTTGTAGCCAATTCGTCAATTCCTCTAGCGACAATTTCCAGTTGAGGTCCTTGCCGCTCCGGCTCTTCGACAATCCGCAGCAATTGATTGCGCCACACGACCAATTCGCCCGCTAAATTAAGCAAATCATTCAATACACTTACGTTGACCCGTATATTGTCTTCCGTTGCCGCCTCATGCCCATCGCGCGGCTGTTGCTGGAGGGCAGTTCCTGTCAATGGCTCTGGCTCTTTCTCCGCAACAGTTTGAACCGGCTGGGTATCGCAAGCCGCGATTGCGGCTATTTGCGGCGTAAGAACAGCCGCATCAGGTTCAACAGGCAATGCTTCCTGCCCGACTGACGGATGCTGGATTTCCTTGAGCAATTGTTTTAGTGTTGTCAAATTACCGGTAATGTCAGCAGCATGGCTAACCTCCGGATGATTGACAAGGTCTTTTAACTGGTCGGCCGCTTTCAGTAAAACATCGATCATGCCGGAACGTGCTTGCAGCCGACGGTCGCGAAACTCGCCAAACAAGGTTTCGATGCCATGCGCCAACTGAACAATCTTATCCAACTCAAAAAAACCGGCAGTTCCTTTGATGCTGTGTGCGGCCCGAAAAATTCGATGAATGGTATCATCGTTGCTTTCACCATTTTCCATAGCCAGAAGCCCGGCTTCCATATTTGCAATATGGGATTTTGCCTCCTGGATGAAATCAGCTAATAATTCACTATCCATTTCCACGTCGATCACCTGCCGCAACCGGAATTTTGCTTCCTATAATTTAAACTTGCCCTCCAATAACCGTAAGCGGTTTGCCAATTCACCCATCTCATGGGCGTGTTCACTTACTTCTGCCGCTTTTTCCGCCGTCTCGACGATGGCTTTATCCGCATCTTGTATACTTTGTGAAATGTCCTGGGTTCCTTGCGCAATTTCTTGCGTAGCCTGCGCAATCGCCCTCATCATCATCTGCATTTCATCAGCCCGGAAGGCAACTCCGCCCGCTTGCCGGGAAATATTTTCCGAAGTATAAAACATAGCTTCTACGCCGCGAGACGCCTCTGCCGCACTCTTTGAAACAGAGTCCGCCTTATCGGCAATAATTGCCACTTCCCTGCTGAGGGTTGTCATTCTGCGCGTTCCAGCCTCTGTATCAGCAAGTGGATCCATCGGATTCTGTGCCGGCTCACTGACCGCCGCGGCGATATTTTGCGTAATATCCATGGTTTCGGCAATGACACCGCTGATTTTGCCGACTGCAGCGACTGCTTCGCCCATATTGTTCTGCATCTCTTCAATCTGCTGTCCAATGCGGGCGGCTTCTTCCGCCGTTCGTTTCGATAACTCTTTTACCTCCGCTGCCACTACGGCAAATCCTTTGCCGGCTTCCCCTGCTCCGGCCGCCTCAATGGTTGCATTCAGCGCCAACATATTCGTCTGTTCGGCAATGCGGCGGATAATATCGACAATTTGGCTGATTTGCTTGGAAGAAATACTGGACTTCATGATAATATCATTTGTTTCGGACGAAAGGTTTTTTGCCTCCGCCGCGATCGCAATCGATCGTTTACAGGAAGCGGCCACTTCTTGCGCAAATATGGCTACTTGACGAATATTCTGCGAAACGTCTTCAATCACGGTGCTTACTGCCTTGACTTCTTCGGCTACACGTTCGGATGCTTCCGCAGATTCCTTAGCCGCAGCCGACATTTCATTCGCCATCGTTGCCACCGCTTCAACATTATGGAAGACCTGTTCAGTCGAACTGGCATTTTCCTCGGTTCCGGCCGTAATTTCTTCAACAGCAGCGCTCACCGTGCCGATCGTAGCGCTCATTTCCTGGCTGTTAGCCGCAACGGTAGAGGAAATATCTATGAGGTTGTTGGAGCCTTTTTGCAGTTCCTCTGTCAAACGATAAATTTCCTTGATCATGTCATGCAGATCTTCGGCCATTTTATTAAAGCTAGCAGCCAGAACACCAATCTCATCATTCGACTGAAGAGAAACTTTCGCCGTTAAATCGCCGTTTTTTATCTGTTCCGCCGCACGGACAATCTCAATAATCGGATCTGTTAACCGGCGGGAAAACCAGTACGACAACAGGCCGGCAAGGCAAATCACCAAACCGCAAATCAACAAATTTTTCATTGCCACCTGGTTCAAAAAAGCAAACGCCACGCTTTTTTTCTGAACCATGATTAAACTCCATGAATCGGAATTCCCCGGCATGGGAACATTGCGATACACACAAATATATTCTTCGCCGCGATCATCCGTATATTCGCCAATCCCTTTTTCGCCGTTCAAAACCTTGTCCGTCATCGCCTTCAGTTTCGCCGGAACTGTAAATCCAATTTCTTCTGTTATTTCATTGCCGTTTGCATCTTTAACCACATTGCCTTGCGGATCTTTCTTCAACACCACTTTTTTTTGCGTTTTATAGTTGTATAACTCCGCAACCTGGCCTTTGTCCGGGTGAGCAACGACAACCCCCTCCCCATCTAACAGAAAGGCGTAATTCCCTTCCCCAACGTTAAATTTTTCCACCATTTGTTGCAGGGAATTCGTCTCGATGTCGGCCATCATTACTCCGACCAGTTTGTCCCCCTCGTAGATTCCATTCACCGCCGTAGTAACGGCGCTGTTCAGATAAACAGAATAATACGTTTTCGTGATATAGGGTTTCTTGTCAGCGATGAATTTCTTAAACCACCAGCGGTCGGCGCGGTTCGCCAAGACACCGGTGGACCTTGCCGTTTGCTCACCGTTTAGTTTATGGCTGGCGAGCAATTGAAAAAACGGATACCGGTTCACCGCATCCACTAGTAATTTTTTTTGTCTCGTTCCGTCATTCCCGGCCATGACAGGATTAACGCCTAGTTCCGTGTTGATGTTATAGGCATTCTGCATAAATTGGCTGACATTCGCCGCCAAGCTTTCCGCCATTGCAGCATTTGTTTGTTCTATCGTTTTCTCATAATCCGCCGATAACCAATAATAACTGGCCGACATCGACAGCAAAATAGCGAGAACGACCAAAGCGCAATTCATAAAAAGAATTTTTTGACGGATAGATTTGAACATAAGTCCCTTCCTTTCTTGAATACGACAGTTTATTATTTCTTATTATGATCATCTTGCGATTCAAGCATATTAGAAAACCCGGCTTGCGCCGAGCTTTTTAGCGACGGCGGAAGCAGCTGGTTGCACTTATGTACACCAGATAAAATGTTATACTTTCTGGTGTACTAAATAAGCCGCAGTTCACCTCGCAAAGGCAAACCACGGCTTATCTTCTCTTACATGGATTGATTTTCCTGCCATAAATGCAAAAAACCGATAAAAATTCAGGAAATACCTGTTTAGGAAACACTTATCCAACAAAACGAATGGTCAACTATTGCTTCGGATGGACTTGATATCCGTCTACCACGACTTCGAGCTGTCCCGTCTGCGGATCAAAGATCAGCCCGTGAACAGGCACATCTTTGGGAATCAGGGGGTTGGTGCGAATTTTCAACACGACTTCTTCGATATTATCAATCGGGTGGTGGAAATGATCAATCCAACTACGCAGTTCCGCTTCGATCATTTTAATCGCGTCCGGAGAAATCCCCCTTTCCAGCATTTTTTGGATCAGCCCTTCCGCCGTTGAGTGCGCCACGCCACAGTCAAGATGGCCAATCACCATGACCTCCTTCACGTCCAACTCGAAAATTCCGACAATCAAACTTCGGATCGTTGCTTCAAACGGACCGGTCACCGAATTGCCGGCGTTTTTTATCATTTTTACTTCCCCGCGTTTGATCCCCATGGCCGGCTCCAAAAAGTCGACCAGCCGGGTATCCATACAGGTAAAAATCGCCAGCTGCCGGCTTGGCAATTTACTGTTCTCGGAAGAACTTTGAAGATACTCATCCGGCAAATGGCCAACAAACCGCCGGTTCGCTGTCAAAACCTGTTCTAAAATAGTCATAGTTCCTCCTAAATCTTCTGTATCTCCAATTTGTATTATCCGTAAAACTATAACCGCAATGCCGCTTCCGCCGCTAACGGCTTTTTCGACGAATAACAAGGATTGTATATTTTAAAATAACCAAACGAATAAATATACGTATAATTTATAAATATACACATATTTATAATGTTTTATAGTTATTGCAGTACATTTCAATGTTTACGAGTCGAAATCCTGCGTGAAGCCAATACAACAGCAAATATAAAGTTTACACTTTAAACCGTTTTTTAACCGGAGAGAACAAAATTAAACTGCCATTGGCAACTTTCTTACTGAAAAACCCCGTTTACAACATCATTAACTATTTCATATAAAAAATTCAGGTTCTCGTCTGTCCTTACACTCTTCTTCCAGTTCTTCCTTGTGGCGCAAATAGTTTTCATCATCATAATATCTAGCCTGTACAGGACATTTCTTTATACATGCGCCACATTTGATGCAAATCCCTTTCATCTTCTTTACATCTTCATGGTCAATCGAACCCATTGGACAAACCGTTATACACAATTTACAGTGCACACAGGCATCACTTACTTTCGGAACCACCTTGCGGATATCTACCGGTTCATTTTTTTTGTTTTTAGGCATGTAATAGCCACGATATGGCCTGTTGCCACGGATCCAAGCAAGAGAATTCACCTTTCCGTTAATTAATTTTTCAGCAACTTGGATAGAAAAGTCGTTCACTTTTTCCATATCTAAGCTATCCGGCCTTCCCTTGGCTAATATTTTTGAGAAAGAATGCTCGCCGATAAATGCACCGCCGGCAATAACCCGAAAGCCGCCTGCTGCTAATATATCATTGAGTTCAATCAAAGCATCATCATAATCGCGGTTTCCATACACAACCACAGCAACCGCCACAGCCCCATTGCCGATCAAAGAATTTAGATATTTGAGTAATATATTAGGCACCCTGCCCGCATAAACCGGGACCCCTATGACAATAATATCATCCGAAGTAAACTTTGACGTTTTTAACCTAATTTCAGGGACAGTAAAATCCACGACGTTTATATCGTCCGTTTGATTGATAATCTTAGATATTTTATTGGCTGCCGCCATAACTACTTTCTGCGTTGTCTCTGTTGCACTGAAATACATAGCGGTTATTTTCATCATTACTATAAAACCTCCCGTCTGGAAAACTTGGTTTTTTTATATAGTAAAATTACCACAGAGAGCCTCCAGTTAGGGCTCTCTGCAATCGCTGCCTTACCTCATTTTTTCTGGCATTTTAAAAGAAGTTCTTCCCAGCGTCGGTCTACTTCCGCTTGAAACGCTTCTATCATCCATTCATTGCCTTTTTGGAATACATGTTTGAATCGGCCTTGCAGCGTAAGATATTCTTCTATCGGCAGTTTCTTTTTGGGTTCATAAGTAAGAGAATACTCACCATTTTTCACTTCGAACAATGGCCAAAAACAGGTTTCAACCGCCATACGGGTAACATCCATCAGGCGTGAGGCCTCATACCGCCATCCTCTGGGGCACGGGGCAAGAATGTTTAAAAATGTCGGCCCCGGAGTGTAAATCGCCGTTTTCGCTTTTTCGTGCAAATCTTTCATATTT
>CAYUNV010000216.1:0-2049 GCA_964446265.1 uncultured Negativicutes bacterium
AAGCATTATCGATGAATCGGCGTGTTTCTTCGTCCTTAAGTTTTTCCTCCTCAATGAGCGCGGTCAGATCAGCCTCCTTTTGAGCAAGGACAAAAGTTTCCCAATCTCTGTCTACATTACTCTCAATATTAACACGAGCAAGGAAGCCCTCGATGAGCTCTTTTTTGCTCCGAAGCACAATGCTGGAATCTACTGCCTTTTGAATATCTGCAAGAATGCTTTTGTCAGTGCAATTAGATTCGTGATACTTGAGCACCAGCATGAGGATATAATCAATGTTGACTTCAATCTGTTTTATAAGTTCAATTTCAAAAACGATATCGTCATTGATATTCTCTCTTTCTGCATCAGTTCTTTTGCCAAATGTCTGGTACAGATCAAGGTATATACTCTGGTAATCTTGGAAATCACGCGTTGAGAGGATTTCGTTTCCAGCAAAATCATCAAAAGCGGTGAGTATGTTTTTGAGTCGCAGAATTGCGCCAAAAATACGGATAAAATCCTTCTGGGATTCTTCGCCAATGATGGCAGTGCCCAACGGATAGGATGATATCAGCATTTGTATGAGTTCTACATATCCAGGTTTACGCTTGCCATTTTCCTCGTATCCGTTGTAATAATCGGCATAAGTTTTCAACAGAACAATGCCACCGGCTTCTTTATCTCCGAAAAGAGCAATTGCGTCATCAGTAGCTTGCTTCAAATCACGGAAGCAGATAATATTTCCGAAGGTTTTCACACTGTTCAAGATACGGTTGGTGCGGCTGAACGCCTGAATTAATCCGTGCTGGCGCAGATTTTTGTCTACCCATAAGGTGTTCAACGTAGTTGCATCAAAACCTGTGAGGAACATATTGACTACAATGAGCAAATCAATCTCACGGTTCTTCACCCGCAGGGAAAGATCTTTATAATAATTCTGGAACTTATCCGATGATGTGTCGTAATTAACGTTAAAAGCTGCATTATAATCAGCGATCGCCGATTCAAGAAAATCACGGCTGGCTTTATCCAGTCTGTCATTGTTAAAGTCCTCATCGGGATCTTCTTCGTTGGGCGTGTAGCTAAAAATAGTGGCAATGGTAAGCCGTTTCCCGGTTTCCTCCATTAGTTTTTTAAATTCATTATAGTACTTCATTGCCATCGGGATCGATGCAACGGCAAAGATAGAGTTAAAACCGTTTACCTGTGTGCTGACTTTCTTTTCTCGGACAGTGTTGTTTTTGGACGCTGCCATTTCCTCGACATTCTGTATTACTCGGTATTCGTAAAAGGATCGATTTTCATTGCGCTTTGTTTTCTGATTGAAATGTTCGAGGATGTATTTCACAATCTCGCTTACACGTTCAGGAGCAGATAAAGCTCCCTCAATATCAATAGCGTGAACTTGCGTATCTTTGATATCGCGAGCCATCTTTACAGTATTCACATAATCTATACGGAAAGGCAAAACATTACCGTCATTAATCGCATTGACAATTGTATATGTATGGAGTTTATCTCCAAAAGTCTGTGGGGTTGTTTTGAGAAAGGGATCGCCACCAGCGCTTGCATTCATCGCAAAAATAGGTGTGCCTGTAAATCCAAACAAATGATAGTCTTGGAACGCTTTCGTAATACGTCGATGCATATCTCCAAATTGTGAGCGATGGCATTCGTCAAAAATTATCACGATGTGCTTCTTATAAATATCGTGAGTCTTGTTGTTACCAATGAACTTATCTAGCTTTTGAATTGTCGTGATGATAATTTTCGCGGTTTCGCTCTCCAGTTGCTTTTGCAATACTTTTGTGGAAATATTGCTGTTCGCCGCGCCTTTCTCAAAACGGTCGTATTCTTTCATAGTCTGATAGTCGAGGTCTTTACGATCGACCACAAACAGTACCTTTTCAACATAGGACAAGCCACTTGCAAGCTGTGCCGTCTTGAAGCTAGTTAATGTTTTGCCGCTACCGGTCGTATGCCAGATGTACCCACCGCCCTCTATGGACCCATACTTCTTGTAGTTAGTTGCAATTTCAATGCGATTCAAAATTCTCTCAGTTGCCG
>CAYUNV010000216.1:2059-3578 GCA_964446265.1 uncultured Negativicutes bacterium
GCTATCTGATAAGGACGCATGACAAGCAGCATATCCTCCGATGTGAATACGCAATAACGGGTGAGGATATTGAGTATAGTATGCTTGGTAAAAAAGGTCTTAGTAAAATCTTTCAGGTCGGCGATGATTTTATTCGTTGCATCCGCCCAAAAACTTGTGAATTCAAAGCTGTTGCTTGTTTTTTTACGGCTTTGCCGTTCATTCTCTCTCGTTTCCTTGATGTGCTGACTGCGGGTGGTGTTACTGTAATATTTGGTATGCGTGCCATTGCTGATCACAAAAATCTGCACATATTCAAACAAGCCGAAGGCCGCCCAAAAGCTGTCCCGCTGATAGCGCTTAATTTGGTTGAACGCTTCACGGATGGCTACGCCCCGCTGTTTCAGTTCGATATGTACCAACGGCAAGCCGTTGACAAGTATAGTCACGTCATAACGCGTAGAATAAGTTCCGTTGGCCTCCTCGTATTGGTTGAGTACCTGCAGCCGGTTGTTGTGAACATTCTTTTTATCAATCAGATATATGTTCTTGGTTGTCCCGTCATCTCTTTTCAGAATTTGGACATGGTCTGTCTGAATGCGGCGGGTTTTCTCTACAATACCGTCGTTCGCCCCGGCGATACACTTCTTAAAAAACAAATCCCACTCTGTATCTGTGAAAGAATATCCATTCAATGTTTCCAACTGGCGGCGCAGATTTGCAATTAGTTCCGCTTCACTGGTAACACTTATATACTCATATTTCTGCTCTTGCAGTTGCTTAATAAAATCCCGTTCCAACTGAGCTTCGGATTGATATGAGTCCTCACGCCGGGGCGATGGGATATACTCTGCCACGACAGTGGATTCGCTATCTGACGCAACAATGTTATATTGGTTCATGCACCTGCCTCCTTGAATGTGAGCAGTTTGCCACGGTAGTATTCATACTGTTTTCGCCGTGCCTCAATTTCAGCGGGTAAGCCGCTTACAATGTCAGTGGCCAGTGCGTCAAATTTGTCAAGAATTTCGACAATGCGTTGTTGTTCTGCAAGTTCGGGAATAGGTACTGGATATTGATTTAACATTGGACGCCTTATCGAAGTTACAGAAGCATGATAAGCATTTGTGATTATATAATTTAAGAATGTTGCTTTCATGTAATAATAAAAGAACTTCGGATTGACTTTTTTGCTAGTAATATGAATTCGATATGCTCGTTGATGTAGGGCATATTTCCCTTCTATGTAATGGAAAATTTTACCTACGCCTACACCGTCACCAGATGTTATAATCGCTGTTTCATCAAACTCATACTCGTTTTTATAACGAACTTCTTGAGAACGCACAAAAAAAGGATATTTACCGGTCTCAAGACCCTCGTTTGTATTACTATTACCTGTGCCAATTTCGGCAATATCGCTTAAAGGTTTCCTCTCTGTCTCATCCCCAAAAGTTAGTAACGTACCACGATAATACTCATATTCCTTTTTTCTCGCCGTAAGCTCTAATACTAACTGTGAGTTTATTGTCGGTATCTA
>CAYUNV010000216.1:3588-5843 GCA_964446265.1 uncultured Negativicutes bacterium
CGCTGTAAGTTTCGCCGTAAGCTCCGCCGTAAGTTCCGTGAAATTATCTAGTATCCGAACAATTTCACGCTGCACAGGCAGGGGCGGGACGGGGATTTTAAAGCTATTTATCATTTTCAAATTTAGGCCACCGCGAGTACCATCACCTGATGATATATTTCTTAATTCTTGATATTGTGACTGTAAATAATAATACAAATAATCGCTAAATATAGATTCATTAGTGATAATTGAACACAACGATTGATTGGTACATAAGGATATTCTTGTTATTGCAACAGTTCCCCTGGTTTTTCCTTGGCCCGCAAGAGCGATCACAACTGCGTTAGGTGGAACCATCTTGGTACTGCAATTTTCATAGCCTAATTGTGTGATTTTCTGTTCTGTATCGAAGATTATTCTGTTATTCACTTCACCGGAACTCATCCAAGGGATTGCGCCATTTTCCCAATAGGCGGCAACTCCTGTTTTAGGCGTAGCACCTGCATAGCATTTGGCTATTTCCCCAATGGTTTTATACTCCACCCCATTGGGGCAAAGTTGCTTTACCAAGCAATCAAGCTTACTCATTGGCACCATCTCCTTCATTCCAGCCTAATGAGCCAATCGCAGTCATCAACTCATTGTTATTTTTTACGTTATCAAGAACTCCAATAATAAGCCTATGTAAAGATTCATATTTTAATAAGGCTACTTCCTCGTTATATTCACCATGTACTATGTCGCTGAGTTCACCAAAAAGCCTATACCCATTCGCAGAAAACTCTCGTGGAATAATCGAACATTGCCTGTCGACTTCTTCAAGAAGATCCTTAAATGTTTTTCGCTTACCCCTGTGATTAATGCAAGATATTCCCGCTGCCGTTGCCGTTTGCTGAGTAATCTGCTCAAAAATCTTGCGTAAATATACCATGGCTCCTGCACCGAGCCTATCACGATGAGCATGTTGTGCCTTTTCTAAGAGATCAGATAGGTCACCATAGCACGCCCTATCCACCAATACATCTGCTGACAATTTTTCACTGCGCTTTAATATACGAATTTCCGGTGCGCGTCCGCATATATCACCGTCACAGTCCACCAAAAACCATATTTGCACCGCTGCACCGCAATGGCAATTAAGAACACAATCTATGCTGACAAGATGTTCGTTTACCCCGATGCAATAAAGTGCCTCTCCTGAACAAAAGGTACGAACATCCGTGCAATTCTTGCAGTAATAATTTAATGCAATTTTTCCTACTTGTATTTTTCGTTGTTTACCTGCCGCAAGAATTTTTTCGCCAAGAAATCCCTCGACTTGATCGAATTCAAGTGTAGGATTTTTAGATAATACATCAGACAATCGCATGACTACGCCCCTCGATTTCCGCAATAATCGCATCAATCTCCCGGCGCAGCACATCTTCTCTTGCAACAATGCGCTTAATCTCGGTGTTGAGAGCAGTAATATTAATGATTTCCCGTTTATCCTCCTGTTCCAGATATGTAGATACAGAAAGGTTATAATCCTGCTCTGCGATTTTGGCATTGGGTACAAGCTGGCTGAAGTACTGGACTGTGTCATGGGCGGCATAGGTGTCAATAATTTTTTTAATATTGCTTGGTGTCAGCTTATTATTATTTGTTATTTTGACATATTCATCCGAAGCATCAATAAAAAGCGTCGAGTTTTCAGATTTAGACTTTTTCAGCACCATAATACAGGTGGCAATACTCGTACCGAAAAATAAATTATTCGGCAACTGAATGATACAATCAATAAAGTTATTTTCAATTAGATACTGGCGAATTTTCTTCTCTGCGCCGCCTCGATAAAGTATACCGGGAAAGCAAACAATCGCCGCTGTGCCGTTTGTAGAAAGCCACGAAAGACTATGCATGATAAATGCAAGGTCAGCTTTAGATTTCGGTGCAAGCACACCTGCAGGTGCGAAACGCGGATCATTGATCAGTAAAGGGCTTTCGTCTCCTTCCCATTTGATTGAATATGGCGGATTGGATACAATTACTTCAAACGGTTCTTCATCAAGGTGAAGTGGGTGTGGGTGGATTAAGGTATCGCCATGCCCGATATTGAATTTGTCATAATCAATGTCATGTAAAAACATGTTGATTCGGCATAGATTATAAGTTGTGATATTAATCTCTTGTCCAAAAAAACCTTGGCGAACGCCGTCATTGCCAAGAATTTGGGTAGCTTTGAGAAGAAGAGAACCTGAACCACAGGCTGGATCGTATACCTTGTTTACTTT
>CAYUNV010000217.1:0-4512 GCA_964446265.1 uncultured Negativicutes bacterium
GGAAGAGACCCATAGAACGATGCGGATGATGGAAGACAAACTCTGCGATGCGTTCGAAGCTGCTCAAGCGGTTGCCGGCGTACACGGCGGCGGATCTCCTTTGATGGAAACCATTACGATGATGAGCCGTTATGATCTCGAGCCGTTAAAAGATTTGGCAAAATATCTCGCCGGTTTTGAAGGCGTAAAATGTCCTCGTCTTGAGCGTCCGACCGTAACTCCGCGGGCGATGCTGGATAAATTCAAAAAGACTCAAGTTGATAAAAAATAATTTGACCCTTACTATTTGAGGAACCACAGTTTTTTACCACTATTGATTTGTTCAGTTATTCCTATTGTAAAACTACCAAAACTACCAAAACTTTAAATATATACGATAGCAAATGAGGCTGGCACATTGTGCCAGCCTCATTTGCTATCGCCATCCGGATGTATAATAGAACCGGATGGCAATGTTGTTAGTTCAGGTTTAGGTTAATATTGATACTTTCTTCCGGCTTAATCTTTCTGCTTTTTGCATAGCCTAGAACTCCGCCTAGTACAATGGAAAGGGAGGCGGCAGCTAAAACTCGATACACTGGTGGCAGAAGAAAAACCGTAGTATGGAGCGGGATCCAGAGGAATAATTGAATTTTTAATACAAACCCAACAAATTCATGCCAATCAATGTGTTTCACTACCATTTCAGCACTTACGCAATTAAATTTGCTAAATCGCCCATCTGCTAAGTCGATGAAAGTATCGGCATAATGGTGAAAGACCATTAACATAGGTCCAAAAGTAATGTTCATTACCGTACTAATCCAAAAAGCGATGGCTATTTGATCGATATGACCGCGGGTAACCGGCAGAAGACCTCCGTTGATTGCAGCAGTGACTCCTTTGCTGAATACTTCAAAGACAATGGCAACGCCGCTGCCGATGATTCCCCAGACGAGAGACCGATAAATAAGACCGACCGGCTTTTGCCATTTGCCATTTACTATTCGCAGCGCCAAAAGATCGCCCATTGTGGCGAGAATAAAAAATTTTATAAACCCGGCAATGAGAGGATGTTGCCGCGTTCCGGCCATAATTGGTTCATGTGTTGCTGGCAATACCAATAACAGTGCAACAACAGCAAATAAGGTGAGCCAAATGAGATCGCCTTTTTTCATAGTTTCACTTCCTTTTGGATTATTTATCATAATTGATACTTACAGAATATTCTAACACAAAATAGAATCTATTCTAGAATATACTATAGAATATATTCTAGAATAGATTCTATTTTGTGTCAACGGTTAATATTGTGATTCGCGTAGTACTATTAAAATTAATTTGGCAAAAGAGAGGCGGTCCTTGTCTGTAAGTATATGCAAAAAATAAGGAGTATCGAATATTATATTCGATACTCCTTATATAAAAAGGTTGGTTGATTATTATTCAGGTACTGTAAGTGAAAGTTTCGTTTCACTTACAGTTGGTCTACCTTATACCGGAGTGAAAAGAACCATTTTCGGCTTTTCAGCTAGTTTTTTGCTTAATTCTTCGACTGGGCCAAACGTCATGATTGCAGCTTGACAGTGTTGGACGCAGCTTGGCTTTTTGCCAGCGTTTACGCGGTCTTCACACAGATCGCACATGCTGGTAGGCAGAGGAAGGTAGGTCCAATCCCATTTACCTTTCGGCGTTTTGCGGGGACCGTCTTCGAGGACTCTAATCCCATATTGTCCAGAGGGCAGTTTTAATTCTTTCATGCAAGCCACTTCGCAGGAGTGGCAGCCGGTGCAGAATTCGTAGTCGATTAATAAACCGTTGCGTGATGTTTTATTTTCTGTCATATCCGAAACCTCCCATCTGGGTTACTTGCACCGATGGCATTATCTTACTGTTCTCCTCGGTGACCTTGTAAATTTTGCAAAGTAAGCCCTTGTTGGGGGCGCCATATCCTGTTTCGCCGTTTTGACATTGTGCTGTCAAATTGTTAATGTTGGAGTCAAACACTCCAAACAGACTCGGTTCAGCGCCCGGTTTTTCCGGGAACCACCAACCATGCTCGGCGCTTACTACTTTAGGATCAAGGGTAATTGCAAGTTTGGCTTTTTGTTTGCAGCGGCCGCGCTTGCTTTCAAGCCATACCCAGTCGCCGTCTTGTATTCCTAATTCTTTTGCTTTCTCCGGATGGATGGTTACCAAAGGATCCGGATGGAATAGCCGCATTGTAGGTTGTTGGCGATGCTCGGAATGGAAGAATTCCCAGGAACGCGCACCGGAGGTCAGAATTAACGGATATTCCTTATACAGTTCCGGAGTGGAATATGGGCTTTCTGGCGGCTCCTCGTGGTAAGGCAATGGATTAATGCCCCACTCGTCAAACATCTGATTATACAATTGAATTTTGCCGTCGTGCGTGTTGAAACCAGGTTGACGGTCGCGGCGCAGAAGGCCTTTTTCGTATTTGCGATATTGCCAATCGGCATACATCCAGCCTTTTTCCTGTAATTCTTTGAAGGTTACACCACGGGTGTTGCCTCTTTCGCGGTACCGTTTACCGGACCAAGGAATGTTCAAGGCATCAGGGTACTTATCTTTGGCATTGCCAAATTTCCATTCTAACCATTCTTCAACAGTATCCCATGGGAAGGCAGCCGGATTGAGGCGTTTACCTAAATCGAGAATGATTTGTTCGTCGGATTTGCACTCCTCGTATTGGATAATCTTGGATATTGCCCGCAGAGGTGCGAACCAAGCCCGGAAGCTATCACGCTCGATGCTCATGCCTGCCGGCAGAACGATATCCGCACAAGCGACGGCCGTAGGAGTCATAAACAGGTCGACTACAACGTTGAAATCAACTTTACGCATGGCTTCATAGACACGCGGAGCTTCGGAACCCATGTTAGCAATCGGATTAGTTGTTTGTAGCCAAAGCATCTTAACTGGATACGGTTTACCTGATTCAATGGCTTTCAGGACAGAGTCCCCGTGAGCGGTAGAAGCAAAGCCGAACATTTTTAACGGATAGCTTTCATTGCCCAGCCGTTTCATGATATTCTCTTCACTGACCCAGTCAATTCCGCAGTTGTAGCCGTCATCCACATTGTAGCCGCTTTTCGAAATAACGTTTCCGCCCGGAACGTCCACGTTGCCAGTGATCGTCCATAAGCTGGTAATTGCTTGGGCTGCAGAGATACCAGTAACTTGCTGGTCGACAGCAAGGCCCCATTGGATGGCTGCCGGTTTGTTTTTCGCGTAGAAGCGGGCTGCTTCGATAATGAGTTCTTTCGGTACCCAGGTGATTTCAGCCGCTTTTTCCGGCGGATATTCCTGGACGCATTTTTTTAATTCCTCGAAGCCGGAGCACCATTTTTCGACGAATTCTTTGTCGTAGATTTCTTCGTTAATGATGACATTCAACATGGACATGGATAACGCCGAGTCGGTGCCAGGACGGATTTGCAACCAGAAATCTGCCTTGGATGCTAACCAGGTTAATTTCGGGTCCACAACGATTAGTTTGGATCCTTTTCTCATCAGGTCGATGATCCAGTGCCCGAAGAAACCGTCGCCATTGGATACAATCGGGTTATTACCCCAGATCATGATAACTTTTGGCACTTCGTATTCCGGTGTTTCATAGCGGGCTTCAAAATGTTGGGCGCAGTCAGTAACGAAGAAGTCGCTTTGCATTACAGCCTGTTGTGCGGCACGCGGCAGGTAGCAGGCGTCGCCGCTTAAGAAGCCGAGTGTATAGTTCGGGCTTTCAAATCCGGCATAAGTCAGGTAAGGAACTTGCCAGATGATATTTCTTCCGGTACCTTCCATACCAATGATGCTTTCTGGGCCATATTCTCTCTTGATGGATTTTACTTTTTCTTCGATAATATCGTAAGCTTCATCCCAAGAAATACGTTCCCATTTGTTTTCGCCCCGTTTGCCTACCCGCTTTAACGGCCATTTCAAACGGTCAGGATGGTTGACTGCTTCTGTTAAGTTCAGGCAACGCATGCAAAGACGGCCATCGTTGTATGGGTTCGTCGTATCTCCTTCGACTTTGATTAATTTGTCTCCCTTTGTGTAGTATAGAATACCACAGCCATTATGACAGCCAGGACCTGACCACTGTGTGGAACGGCTGACTGTTAAATCGCCTTCTTGCCACTGCCATGATTCCTTTGACATTAGCTTCACTCCTCAGAAATTAAATTTTTTAACAACAATATTTTTTGCGCTGTTATTATCAGTTAACTAATGACACCTCCTTGCACTTAATTATGAATTATGCAAGTATCATGCCAGGCGCTGAAAGCCTTGATTTGGCTGCTGAAATTAGACTGTGGGACACAAAATGTAAAATGTGCAATAAACTGTCCCAAATTTAGAAAGCCCGGCTTGCGCCGAGCTTGGAAAGCGATGGTGGAAGCCGTTGGCTGCACTTATGTCCATCAGACATAATGTATGTGTTCTGATGGACGAGAAAGCCCGGCTTGCGCCGAGCTTGGAAAGCGATGGTGGAAGCCGTTGGCTGCA
>CAYUNV010000217.1:4612-5821 GCA_964446265.1 uncultured Negativicutes bacterium
ACGAGAAAGCCCGGCTTGCGCCGAGCTTGGAAAGCGATGGTGGAAGCCGTTGGCTACACTTATGTCCATCAGGACGAGAAGGTTTTTTTATTCTCCTCTACATCGAGCGGATACTGGCAAAAAATACATTTTCTATTTGTAATAATATTCATTTTTGCACAAGAAGGGCATCGTATTGCGTTTTTCATTACGCGTTTTCCCCAATGGCGTTCCGGACATGTCGGGTTACAACCAAAACAATGTTGACACATGATAAAATAGTTTCACTCCTTGCGATACGAATAGATGAAGGATAATGCGCTCTGCATTAACTTCTATTGTAGAGTATGATTGCAATTATTGTGCCAAAAATATTGTTTTTCTTCTAACTGGAAATAAAAAAATATTTATATAACGGAACAGAAAACGGATGCATTTTTTAAACTTGGAATTTATCATGTCCCAAATTGCGCAAGATCATAATAGAATAAAAAACAGACTTGTATATTTATATAGTGGAAGGAAAATATATGAATTATTATAGAAAAATGTTCCTTATAGCACGATTTATCTGATATAATCAAATTGTTTACGATCCAAAAAACAAGAAAGTATGTAAGAAAATAGATGTTAAATCGCAATGGAGGAATTTTATTGTGCGCCCTCTGGAACAGTTGTTAAGTCCTATTATCAATAATTTGCATCATATCAGCGCTCAAACGATTAACGAAAATGATAAGAATCTCATTGAAAATATAAAAAAACAAAAAATAAATTTATTGCAAAAACGCATTACGCCGTCACAGGTCAATATAGTACGGCCGGAAATAGTGGAGTCATGGGAGCGTTCCTGTGAAAATGGCCTTGATTTCTTGTTGTATAAAGATCCGCCGGTCATGGATGCTTTTTCGTTTGAAAAGCGGCTGAAAGAAAAGGACTTTTTTATCCAGGCCGCAAACCCGTACATTTTTCAGTTAGAGGACATGTTATCCAATATAGAGTCCTATATTTTTTTAAGTGATGAGAATGGAGTCATTTTACGGGTAGTCCAAGCGTTGGGTAAAAATAGATACCGGTTAATTCCCGGCACCATTTGGAATGAACAGACCATTGGGACTTGTGCGCATGAAATGTCCATACGATTAAAAAGTCCGATCCAATTATGCGGTCCGGAGCATTTTTGCCGGATCTTTAGTAATATTTCTTGTTCCTCTGCGCCGGTTTTTGATG
>CAYUNV010000218.1:0-5796 GCA_964446265.1 uncultured Negativicutes bacterium
CAGCCTGGAACGGCAATTCGGCCTACGCATGGTCGCCCCAAGCCAGGAAGTGGGCTGCGCTGCTCCTAAAAAGGGAGAGCTAGAGCACTCCCTGAGGACAGGCGAAACTTCCACACGGATGCGGCTTCAAAACGCAGTGGATACGGCACTTGGGTACGGCTGCCAGCTGGAAAACTTCCGTGACCGGTTGGCCCTAGTTGGGGTGGAAGTCCGCCTGAACATGACTAGCACCGACTTCGTCACGGGGATCAGTTTTTCACTTGATGGCGTCGCTTTCAAGGGGAGCAAGCTTGGCAAGAGCTATACATGGAATGCACTTCAACAAAGAGGGTTACGCCATGAGCAAGACAGAGGACGTACGCAAGAAGAGCTTTGGCGTAGACTCGGACGGGAGATGGGGTGGGCCAACCCGTGTGCAACAGGCACCAGAGTCGGACGAGGCAGCCATGCTCCAGGACAGGCTTGCTCTTTTGAACAAACAGGAATTTCTTCGAGCCAAGAGCACTGCGGAAGTGATATCTTTGCTTCAGAAGCTTCAACAAGAGATATCAAGCGCGACTTCAAGCGTGAGAGCATCCGCTCACGAAGTCAGGGGCTATCCCGTTGAAGTTGTCTCACAACTGTCCACAAGGCTCGAAGTTTGCGTTGCCCGTTGCGAAGATGCCGCCATGCGGGCGGTGGAGGTATTTGAAAAAACCAAGTCCACATACAGGCGGTTAGAGCAAAACTACCTATTGCTGCTATTTACGGCTTGCATGGGGGTGGGGGCAATCATGGCGTCAATGTTTGTTTTTTTACCCAGGCTGCTCCCATAGAAGGAAAAAGGGTCGCTGAAAGGCGGCCCTGTTACGTTTGAAATCAAAGACTAGCAACTTGTTAAAATCGTTGAATTTATTATAAGCATCTTGAAATTAGACAACCTACACAACAATTTAAAATACCTCCAACAGTTACAACCACATGAGCTTACATCGCCAAACAAATAATTCCTATTGACAAGAATAAAAAAAACCGTAAGATTTTCTTACCATCGTTCGGAGAGTGCAGGATGATAAAAGACGAAATCGAACAGCTCCTTATCGAGGAAATCAAGCACAACCAGGCACTTAACGGATTCCATTCCATTGAAGTATCATCATCAACCTGTCCACAGAAAGATCTCGAGAGCTTCGATAGTCTTAATGCCTTGGAAATCATAATCGCGATCGAGGCCAAGCTTCTTGAAAAAGGGAATCAGTGCGACCTAGATGCAAGTCTATTCTATACAAACAAAGGAATGAAGGAGCTTGTAAAAATTGGAACGCGAAATTCCTTATCTATAGCTGAGATATCGGCAAACATTTCGAATGCACTTTCGAATGGAGGTGGCAATGGACAATAGAAATGACAACAAAAAGTTGACAAGTGAGCGATTAAGAATAGCCAGAGAAATGGCCGGCTTGTCACAAAATCAAGCTGCCAAGCTGCTCAACATAAGTCGCCCTACAATATCTGAAATTGAAGCTGGCAGGCGTAATGTGACCAGCGTTGAGCTTTCTGAATTTAGTGATTTATATAATGTGGATATTTTGTGGCTCCACGGGAGAACTTCTTTTAATGAAAACTCTGTCGAGGATACGATAAAATTGGCCGCCCGAGAGTTACAAAACATGAACGACAGCGACGTAGAAAAACTCAAAATAATACTGTCCTCAATGAAAAAAGAAAGGGCAGAAAAATGAGCATATCAGAACTCTCTAGAGAAGCAGCACGAGAAGCGCTTAGACTAAGGGCAAGAGCAAAGATCGCGTTGGATCAGTCGTTTTGCGTAATTGATTTAGCGGCCTCGCTGGGCATAGAGGTAATGTTTGTGAACCTCACAAGCTTTGAAGGTGCATATATTAAAAGTTCTCAAAAGGTTTTATTGTCGGCGCATAGGCCAGATGGACGCACCAGATTTACTTGCGGACATGAACTAGGGCATCATGCTTTCAACCATGGCGATCACTTTGACGAATTGGTTGAAAAAGTCGGAACAGAGGAAGCCAGAAACGGAGAACTGATTTGCGATTTGTTTTCAGCATTTCTTATCATGCCGTCTTCTTTAGTGAAACATGGCTTTCACATCAGAAAGATCATCCCGCCGTCCTTAACACCACTAGATATACTTAGAGTATCTTCTTGGCTTGGTGTAGGATATGAAACATTAGTCAATCATCTGCATCTAGGGATTCGCATTATTTCCAAGGACGTACACAACAGCCTACTCAAAGCGAAACTAACAAAAACAAAAGAAGAACTTCTGGGGACAAAAACTCCAAACGATGTCTTTTATATTGATGAATTTTGGAAAGGTCGGCCGGTAGACATGTCAATCGGCGACTATATTGTTTCCAAAGACAATATAAAGTGCGACTGCAACAATCTACAGATCACAAAACACAAGGACCACTTCGTCGCAAAGGCTCTAAAGACTGGCATAATACATTTCCAATCAAACGGAACAGGATATTTAGGAAGAATAAAGCGCTCAGAGTATACAGGAAGAGCTTTGTTTAGGCATTTGGATGAGGATTAAACAATGAAATTAGACTTTCAAGGCTCAAACATTTCGGATGTTATGCTTAATATTGTCAAAGAGTTTCACTTCAACTCAGCAACCGAAGCATTTGGCCTTTCAATTGAAGTGAAGGGATTTGATTCGCAGGGAGATGTTATTGAAAACAATTTCATACGGAACAAATTTGACAACTTCCTTCAACACAAATCCCTGCAACCGATAAGAACAGTTGCAAATACGATATTTCCTGAAAACCTCTGGAATAAGCGCCTTGAAAGAAAAATCTTATACAATAGATATAATTTGATCATTCCAAAGCTTCTAAAATGCCCAAAAAACAGACTTGGCCTATACTTCAACCGAATGATAAATTATCCTGGAGGATCAGGAAACATTAACCAACTTGAGGAAATTATTTCTTACTACAAATCTGGCACAAGAAGAAGGAGCGCGTTTCAAATTTCGATCTGGAGCCCTGAACATGATCTTAAAAATGTTCCCCAACGAGGCTTCCCATGTTTGCAGCACATAGTCTTTGCCCCAAACAAGAACAAACTAGTGTCATTTGCGTTTTATGCTAGTCAATATCTCTTTGAGCGGGCATACGGCAATGCCCTCGGAATATGTAACCTGAGCAAGTTCGTGGCACATGAGCTTGGCATTGAACTGAATAGTGTAAAAATCTTCGTCGGTATAGAAAAACTCAACATGCCAATGAAAGATGTCTCACAGTTTTTAAAGCTAATAAAAACCGAAGAATCTTGTGAAAATTAAAAAAAGCATTCGACTGTTACTAACACAGTCAAACGAATTAGATCAAGAAGCAACATTTCTTGTGCGAGACTGTTCTCGATCTGCTTCGTACTTTAAATCGCTATACCCGATCATACCTACGCAGGCATATGATACATACTGGTTATTTGCCTACGAAAGGCAAGAAATTTTTTTCAAGAAATTCGCTAACGAAAAACAACCGTGGACGAAGGATCAAATTTTATGCAACCACAAGTTTACAAATGCTTATCGTGCAGCAGACAGAGTTAGCCAGTTTCTTATTCGAAATGTGATTTATGCTGGCCCTCAAGATCCTGACAATATTTTTTTCAGAACTATTTTATTCAAAATTTTCAATAAAATCGAAACATGGTGCTCCCTTCAGGAAAAATTTGGCGAAGTATGTATAGAAAACTATAATTTTGAAAGTTATGACTTATTTCTTTCTGAAATAATGAACCGCGGAGATAAAATTTATTCCGCAGCATATATAATGCCTTCAGGTTACAGTCTGTATAAATACAAACGAAAACATTCAAACCATCTTGCTATGTTGGAGCAAATGCTTAGCGACGGGATCCCCAACAAGATTCAATCTGCATCAAAATTACGAGATGTCTTTGAGCTACTACTTGGCTATCACTCTATTGGAAAGTTTCTTGCGTACCAATTTGCTATTGATCTAAATTACACTTCCTTAATTAATTTTTCCGAAAATGAGTTTGTAGTACCTGGACCAGGTGCTCTGAATGGAATTTCGAAGTGTTTTGAAAGCTTGGGTGGATTAACTGAATACGAGATCATCAAATTTATGAAGGATAGACAGGAAGAAGAGTTTGATCGTTTAGGTTTGAATTTCAGATCCTTGTGGGGCAGGCAATTAACATTAATTGATTGCCAAAACCTTTTTTGTGAAGTTGATAAATACACTCGTATAGCCTTGCCACACATAAAAAGTATCGACAATAGAAAAAAAATTAAACAAAAATACAAACGTCACCCAAATAATATTTGTTATTTTTTTCCACCGAAATGGGGGTTAAATGAAAAATTCAGACAATAGTCACTTGTTTCGGAAACTTAAAGAAATTAAAATTGAGTTATCCCACAAGTGTAACTTACGCTGTATTCATTGCTCAAGTGATGCAACTGACTCTGAAGTCACTGAATTATCTTTTGAACAAGTTAAAAGAATTTTAAAGGAAGCATCACATCTATCTATACAGACCGTTTCTTTCTCTGGCGGAGAGCCCTTACTGTGGCCAGAACTGGGCAACGCTGTCAACCTATGCCTATCACTGGGTATTCGCGTTAGAATCTACACAAATGGGACGACCAATGAAGCCAGTTCGTTCTTTAATAACATTCAAAGCAAAAATATATCTGTAATTTTTAGCTTGCACGGTTTTGAAGACACTCACGACAGAATAACTGCTGTGCCCGGGTCTTTTCAAAAAACTTTAGCAACACTCCGCGACACCTTGGATTTTGGATTTCATCCTGAAATTCATTTTGTTCCTATGCAATTAAATTACAATGAAATAATAGATTTTGCTTTTTTTTTAAATTCTATTGGAGTAAAAAAAATCAGCGCTCTTCGATTTGTGCCTCACGGAAGAGGGAAGTATGCGAACAGACTTGCACTTTCAAATAGCCAACATGTTAAATTTAGGAACTTTTTATTATATCTCAAACAAAGAAACATTCATATCCGTACGGGATCTCCATTTAATATTTTACTGCTAAATGACCAGCCCACCTGTACAACAGGAACTGACAAATTAATTATTTCTCCAGACTTTCGAGTTTATCCATGCGATGCGTTCAAGCAAATACAGCCACAGGATTTAAATATCACCGACAGCTTTTCTTCACTAGTCAATCACTCTCTTCAAGATTGTTGGAATAACTCTTCATATTTAAATTTTGTTCGCAAGTTGTCTGCTGAAAATTCACCACAGGAATGTCTTTCTTGCGCGAAGTATTCACTCTGTCGATCGGGCTGTTTAGCACAAAAATTTTTATTTAGTAATCGCTTTGATGATCAAAAAGATCCTGGATGCTTACTCTCAACCATTGGAGCGCCACATGCCGTCAATCATTTCGAATGACGAAGTCTTAATTAATAATGTTTTGTCCAAGATGCCTGCATTGGCAACATCAGAAGCAATTAATATTGCCAACAGCAAAGACCATGGTAAGGCTGAAATTATTTCTTTATCATTTTCTTATCCTTTTGATAATGAGATACTAAATTTATTGCGAAACAGGATTTTGCCACTTGAAAACAATGAGATACTTTATGAACGCATCAACATTATCAAAGATATATGGTTTTTATTGGTTGAAAAGTCAATAAAATGTTTGCGATATTTCGACGAAAGAGAACCATACTTAAAATTTCCTCAAAAGAAGCCTCAAGCATATGGCTTAGATGAGCTCAAAAAGTATTACGAAGAATTTGCCGGATTTGAGGCACTCCT
>CAYUNV010000219.1:0-5794 GCA_964446265.1 uncultured Negativicutes bacterium
AAAAAACTTGGCCGACTTGCGGCAATTCAATATAAATGATATCGCCCAATTGATCCTGGGCAAAATCACTAATTCCTACCCTGACTTGGTTTTCTTCCACCTTAGCCCAGGTATGTTCTTTATGATAACGAAGTTTTGCCGGAAAAACCAATTTTTTGTCCTCTGCCATGTTCTCTCTCCCTCTTCTGCTTTCATCCTAATACTTTTGCAAAACTATATTACCACATTCAGGAACCGCTTACCATCCATACCGTTTGAAAAACCAGCGTTTTGTATATTCTACCAAACAAAGGTAAATAATTACCAACGCCGCAATGGTAGCAAAATACCTCATGGGAAGAGGCATAAAGCCAAAAAAACTGCCCAATGAAGAGTACGCGATTATTGTGCCGACAATAACACTAAGCAGCGTTGTCACCATCAGCCATTTTCCCGGCAAACTGCGGAAAATGCTATGCCGGGACCGGATAATATAAATTACCAATACTTGCGTTGCCAGAGATTCTACAAACCAGGCGGTCTGAAAAACCGGTTCTGTAGCGTGAAAAACATAAATCAGTAAAAAAAACAATAAAATATCAAACAACGAACTCACCGAACCGAATACAATCATAAAGTGGCGAATAAAGGCCATATTCCAGCGTTTCGGCCTGCTGCACGCTTCTTGATCGACCGTATCGGTGGGGATAGCGATTTGAGACATATCATACAGAAAATTGTTCAACAAAACCTGCACCGGCAGCATCGGCAAAAACGGGACCAGGATCGTAGCTACCGACATACTAAACATATTCCCAAAGTTAGAACTAGTGCCCATCATAATATATTTCATCGTGTTGGAAAACGTCCGGCGGCCTTCGATGATGCCGTCCTTCAACGCCGCAAGACTCTTGTCCAGGAGAATTAACGCGGCCGAAGCTTTGGCCACATCCACCGCATTGTTGACGGAAATGCCAACATCCGCAGCCCGCAGGGCAGGAGCATCATTAATACCGTCGCCGATGTAACCGACTACATGTTTATTCCGCCGCAACAGATGAATAATCCGGTCCTTTTGATCGGGGGTCAAGCGGACAAATACCGAGGTTTCATCGACAATCCTCGCTAATGCTTCATTACCGATACGGTCTAAATCCGCCCCCGACAAAATCCGCGTGACCGGTATCCCTACTTCTTCGCAGACCTTGCGAGTGATCAATTCATTGTCCCCGGTTAAAATTTTGATCGTAACCCCCAGCTGATTAATCTCCCGGATGGTTTCGGCAACAGAATTCTTCGGCGGATCAAAAAAGCTTAGTATCCCGGCAAGAATCAGATCTTGTTCATCTTGGGTAGTGAAAACATCCTGATCCGGCAATACCGGTTTATAGGCAATGGCAATGACTTTATAGCCCTGAGAACTCTGCGTGTCAAAATGGTTTTTTATCGCATTCCTGGCCTCATCCGTAAAATCCTGCACTGCTCCCGCTTGGTAATAGTGACTACACGAGGCAAATACGCTTTCCGGCGCACCTTTGACAATCAAGCTCCGTTCCGATCCCTTGGCAACCACAACGGACAACATCCGGCGGACAAAATCAAACGGAATTTCATCCACTTTCCTGTATAAATCCGCTTCTGCCGGCTTGCCGGCCTCAACAATCGCCAAATCCAGCGGATTTCTCATGCCAGCTTGTAAAACGCTGTTCAAATAAGCAAACAAGATGATCCGTTCGTCAGCGTTCCCGGCAAAATCCTGGTAGCCAATTAATTTCAATTCGCCTTCGGTCAAAGTTCCTGTCTTGTCGGAACACAGCACATCCATGCTACCGAAGTTTTGAATGGATGCCAGCCATTTTACAATGACCCCTTTATGGGACATGGCCACCGCACCATTGGCCAAATTAATTGCCATGATCATTGGCAGCAGTTCCGGCGTTAATCCGACGGAAATCGCTACCGCAAAGAGAAATGACTCAAAAAAGCCTTTCTGCATCAGCGCATTGATCAAAAAAATTATGGATACGAGAATAAAAATAATCCGCACCAACAACCCGCTGAAATCCCTGATCCCATGTTCAAAATCCGTTATCGGCGGCTGCGCGGTTAACGCATGGGCAATTTTACCGATTTCGGTCTCTTTACCCGTGGATACAATAACCGCCTGCCCCATGCCGCTGGTAACGCTTGACCCCATAAACAGGGCGTATTCCATTTCGGGGAGCAGTGTTGCCGTCTGAACTGCGGGAACTGCCTTTTTTTCCACCGGAAACGATTCTCCAGTTAACGTCGATTGATTGACATATAAATTATTTACCGAAAGCAAGCGGGAATCACCGGGAATAATATCCCCGGCGGAAAGAAAGACTACGTCGCCGGGAACAACCCGGCCAATCTCTATCTCATTCTTCACACCGTCCCGCAGCACCGTCGCATGGACCGCAACCTGGCGGCTTAGTTCCGCAGCTGCCTTCATAGAGCGCCGTTCATGGTAAAATTGCAATACAACGCTCAGCGTCACCAAGGTTAGAATGATCAAAGCGCCGCTGACTTCCCCCAAGAAGTACGACAACACGGCCGAAATTAAAAGAATCAGGACCAAAGGATTGGAAAATTGGCGCAAAAAAGCCTCCACATCACTCAACATGCGGTTCTGTTCCAAGGCATTGATCCCAAATCGTTTTAAACGCTCGGCGGCTTCCCGTTCAGTGAGGCCGCCAGACCCTGTGTTCAATTCTTGAAATAACTCCTGAATATCAGCGTTCAATGATGGCAATTCGATCCCTCCATCAAAAGCACTCTGCTTCGTATTCCAGGTTCCAAGTTCCGGATGATCGCCTTACTTAGCGCATTTTTATCGCCTTTTCGATCCGTGTCAACCCATCCTGCAGCGTTGACTGCGGACAGCCAAAATTCAACCGCATGAAGCCTTCCCCCTGCTTGCCGAAGGCTAGCCCGTCATTCAACCCGACTTTTGCTTTCTGGACAAAAAACTGGCGCAAATCCGCTTGCTGCAAGCCCAATTCCCGGCAATCCAACCAGGCCAAATACGTTCCTTCCGGACGCATCAGACGGATTCCGGGAACATTCTCCTTCATATATTTCACTAAAAAATCAGCGTTCTTTTCCAGGTACTGTACCAATTCATCCAGCCACTCAGCGCCATCCCGGTACGCGGCCTCCAACGCGGCAATCCCGAAGATGTTTCCGTCGGCAATATGCACGGCCTCCAATGCAGTATCGAACAGTTCGCGCAATTTCCGATTGGAAATGATGGTCGCAGCGGTTTTTAAACCGGCCAGGTTAAAACTCTTGCTGGGCGCGATACAGGTAATGGTTGCCCTCGCAACTTCCGGGCTTAACGAGCGCATGGGAATAAACTGATGCCCAGAAAACACAAAATCGCTATGGATTTCATCCGCTAAAATCAGCACATTATACCGCAGGCACAAATTGGCCAGAGCCTGCAATTCTTCCCTGCTCCATACCCGGCCGACCGGATTGTGGGGACTTGCCAAAATCAACATCTTAATGTCTAACTGCATTTTCTTCTCTAAATCACGCAAATCCATCATATATCGGCCATTTTCCACAACTAGGGGATTTTCTACAACCTGCCGGCGGTTTTTCACGATGGAGGAATAGAACGGCGGATAAACCGGCGGTTGTATGATGATTTTATCGCATGGCCTGGTAAAGGCTTGAATCGCAAGATTAATCGCCGGAACGACCCCTGGAGTGTCTAAGATCCAGTCCCGTTCAATCGGACATCCGTAACGCCGGCCCATCCAATTCACAATCGCATCATAGTAAGTTTCTGGTTTTAAGGCATACCCATAAACCCCATGCGCTGCGCTTTTTTGCAAAGCCTCAATGACAGCCGGCGGCGATTGAAAATCCATATCCGCAATCCACATCGGCAATACGTCATCGGCACCGAAAACACTCTTGCGCCCGTCCCATTTCCGGCAGCCGCTATTTTCCCGGTTAATAATGGAGTCAAACGACCAATTTCCCATGATCTATTTCCACCTCCCCGCCAACCTCACTGTTACAAACATTCCCCCTGCGAAGCAAAATACCCTCTTTCTGGACCGCGGCAGCAAATCGGCAAAGAAACTTTCGCCCTTTGCCGAAAATCACCGTTGTGCAGCCAATACCCCATCTGAGTCACAGACAACTCCATCGGAAGCATACATCTCGTTTCATTACCGTTCAAGGAGACAACGTTCCTGCTCCAAAAAAATACGGAATGTTTCCTCGTCATAATTACACATCACCACTTCTTGCAGCGATGTATCATTGTTCTGCAAAAATTCCCTCGTTGTTTCCAGCAGAATCTTAGCACATTCTGGTTTGGGGAAACCAAAAATTCCGCTCGATATTGCCGGCAGAGAAATAGATTTTAAATTGTATAAATCAGCCAGCCGCAAGCTGTTGAGAACCGCCTTTTTTAATTTTGCCGGCTCATTCCCCTCGCCCATTTGCGGCCCAACCGTATGGATGACAAACTTGCAGAGCAGCGATCCCGCATCCGTAATGACAGCCTTGCCGACCGGCAGAGAACCGATTTTCCGGATAATCGCGTTGCTTTGCTGCTGGATTTCATGGCCGCCGTTTACAACAATCGCCTTGGCCGCACCTCCGCCATGCATGAGCTTGCTATTTGCCGGGTTCACAATTGCATCCGTTTTTTCCTGGGTAATATCCCCTTTTTTGACCGAAATACAGCGATTACCGATCTTTATCATAGGATCACCGCCAATCTGTTTTTCTGAATTTTTTCGCCCCCAAAGCCGCATTTCCTCTGTAAAATATTTCTATTTTTATCATTTGCAATTCTTTAAAGGAATTCGGAAAGACTCTGTTGAAAGATTTTCCCATAACAGCAACAATACGACCGCAACAGGAGGTGGCACGATGCGTGAGACTCATTTACGCCAATCCCGCCAAACGGTAAAATTGGGCTTAATTAAAGTAGTCCACGATTTATTTCCCGGAGAAGTTTTGAAAACAGCCTATTCCATCCAGGAGGGGGTATTCTGTAACCTGTCCGGCTCCGTCCTGTCCGAACGGGAAGTACGGCAGATCAACGTCAAACTGCAAGAATGGGCGGATAAAGTGAGCCCAATCCAATTTCTGTTTAAAAAAGACGGTTACTACCATTACAAAGTGGATGATACCATTGTGAAAACAATTTATCCGGCCAATACCAATACGGCACTGATTGAACCATTCCGGATCATCCCTTTTTCCTCCGGTTTCATCATTGATTTTTTCGACACAGAAGCCACAGAAGAGAAACCGTTTATCCTGCCGGAAAAATTATCGGCGACCTATGATAAATCTCAACACTGGCTGCGCAATATTAATTTGGAATTAGTTTCGGATGTCAATTCCTACATTGCTTCCGGCCAAAGCCTGGAATTGCTTAGTATTGCCGAGGCCCTGCAAGAAAAAGAAATATCCGTTATTGCCGATTCTATCCTGCAACAGCGCCGTGCCGTACGCGTAATCCTTATTTCCGGCCCCTCTTCTTCCGGCAAAACCACATTTTCCCGCCGCCTCTCCACGCAACTGCGGGTCAACGGATTGAAACCCATCCCGCTGTCCCTGGATGATTATTTTTTGAACCGTGACCAAACACCGCGTGACAGCGACGGGAATTATGATTTTGAAGCCTTTGAAGCCCTCGATATCCAACTGCTGCAACAGCATCTCAAGCAATTGATCGACGGAGACTCCATCGAAACGCCTTGCTTTGACTTTCGTTCCGGCTGCCGTTTGGACAAGAAAAACACCTTGCACCTCGGTC
>CAYUNV010000220.1:0-5717 GCA_964446265.1 uncultured Negativicutes bacterium
AGTCGGCTGAAATATCTGGAAACGGTGATGCAGGCTTCTAAGAGTAACAAAGACAGCTGGGTTACGCTATCCACTTTCCATAGTGCCAAAGGGTTAGAGTTTGATCGAGTGTATATGATTGATTTGCTGGAAGGCATTATTCCTTCGGCTAATGATATAAAGCAGCAACAAGAGGGAAAGCCGGAGGTCATGGAGGAAGCTGTCCGCTTATTTTATGTCGGGATGACCCGGGCCAAAACTCATCTCGAGCTAATAACGTATGAGAAACGGGATCGTGAAAAAGTATCGGAGTCCCAATTTGTAGCTGCGGTAAGAAATATAATCAGTCCATCCATAATAAGTTCTAAACCGAATCTAAAGCCAATGAAAAAAGTGAGTTTCTTGGCAGCCTATAATGTAAATGCCATCAGACATATGGATCAACTAAAAGTAGGCAGCTTAGTAAGCCACCAGGTATTTGGCCGGGGCAAAATTGTTGCTATTACTTCCTCCGATATTGATATTCAGTTTCAGGGAACTATCAGGAAGCTGTCACTAGAAGTATGCCTGACTAAAGGTTTCCTTGAACCGGCATAGGATATTGAAAGAAAGCAGCCTACCGAACTCGGCGAAGGGCGCCAAGGTACTGAAAGAGATTGGTATTGAAGGCGAAAGAGCACAGGAGAACCCGTACAGTGTACGTCCGCAGGTCCAACAGCGGCTGACAAAGTTAGGATTTGCTGACTAGCAAGGATCAGGATGAGCTGATGTGAAATTTGCTTTCGAACTTATTTATCTTGAAACACAAAGCACTTTCAAGGACGGCGAACGCAGTCAGCTTTTGCGTAAAAAATTGAATAGGGATCTTCTTTCTGATAAAATGAAAGCATAAGTAAACAGTATTTTTGTTGATGGATACCCTTTAGCAAATCAGCCGAAAGGCAGGACGCAAAGCCGTTGGTCTAAAGCCGCGGAGACCGGGATCATGGCTGCCAGGCCGACCGTATTTATTCGGTTCGTTCTGGCGGTTTTTTTGTTTCTAATGAGGGTCCCCAATGCATATTCACACGACACAATTATGTAAGTTTGGAGGTGGAAATATGAGAGAATGGTTCACCCAGAATCGGAGATTATTGACGGTTCTGGTTGTATTAATCGGACTATTTAGTGTTTCATGGTATTTGTTTGCGACGCGGGTGGGGCAGGCGCTGCAGGATTATTTAGTGGAACGCTACAGTCAAGAAGTAAATGGCCGAGTTCAGGTAGGAGCTGTGGATTTATCCCTATTTGGCTGGGTCCGTGTTACAGATGTATCACTCTATTCCAAACAAGGGGAATTGTTGGCGCAGGTTCCGGTTGTAAAGCTGCAGTACAGTTGGTCTGATTTGGCAAAGGCTAACTTTGGCATATCGCGTATCGAAACCATAACAGCGGAGGGTGCGGAAATTTGGTTGCAGGAAGAAAAAAGTCACTGGAACTGGGAAAATTTTATCAAAGAGGATCAAAGCAAAGAAAATAAATTTCAGGGAAAATTGCAAATTGTATCGGCAAAAATCTATGGCAAAGCATATTTGTTATCAAAAACGATAGACGAGGCGAATGGGGTAATCGATTTCCACGCGTACCCGGATCTTGGCATCAGTTTGAAAGGGAAAATCGGTCAAGCCAGCCTGACTATTAACGGAGATTGGAATAACGGCCAATTTGCTATGATCGCCATTAAGGGCAAAGACTTTGATTTGTTGGATTTCCGTGATGCTATCCCGGCCGCGCAGGGGATCAGCCTGGAAGGCGGAAAAGTAACAACGCTGACGATGCTGACAGAACGGGATGTCAAAGGCGTTTTGAAGTGGCAGATGGAAGGGGATTTCGCCGGCGCAAAACTGGCCGGTAAGCTGACTGTCACTGACTGTCAAGGTAAATTCAACGCTAATCAGGACGGGATTAAACTGCAGAAAATGAGTTTCGTCATTTCCAACCAGCAAGCAGCAGGGCAAGAAACTCAATCCTGGCCGCAGGGCCAAGCGAGGATTGATGCCAGTCTTTCAATCGAGCGAAATGATACCGGCGTTGTGAAGTGGCGGACGGAAGGGGATTTTTCGGGTCTAAATCTGGCCGGCAAGAGAACTGTCACCGACGGCCAAGGGCGCTTTAGCGGCAACCAGGACGAGATTCAACTGCAAAACATGAATTTCATTATTTCCGGCCAGCAGGCAGCCGGGCAAGGGACCCTGTCTTGGCCGCAAGGCGTGGCAAGCATTGATGCGGCCCTTTCCGTTCCCGATGTTGATCCGGGAGCTTTTATGTCCGGTCTAACGGTGCAACGGCCGGTAGCCTGCCAGTTAAGAGTAGTCGGACCGTTGTCTGAACCGGACATTTCTGGCAGCTTCAGTATCCCGCAAGCCACTTTAGCAATATGCCGGTGAACGGGATCGTTGGGAATTTCCGCTATGTTGGCAGTAGTTTGTTGCTGCAGGATGTTTCCGGTTCCGTCTATCAAGGAACGGTAGGGGCCGCAGGGGAGGTTCAGACAAGTAATGAAAGTTACGAACTGGATGCGTCCGGACAGGGCCTAGATAGTTCCCGGTTAACGGACAAGGATGTGCAAGGACCGCTTGACTTCAGTGGACACGTTAGCGGGAAGGGCGAAACGGCTGTGACGCAGGGAACGTTTTTAATGCGTGATGGCAAAGCCTATGGGATCCCGTTTCTGAAGATGACCGGCCATTTCGTTAGACGGGGCGCAGAAACAGAACTATCCGGCATTGCTATGGAGACGGTTGCTGGAACCATTTATCCGGAACAGTTGTCCAGGGAGGTATTGGAGCGGCTTAATCCGTTGGAACGGCCGGCAGTTAATGAAGAAAGTATTAAGAAAGAGGCCGAAAAGCGCGGGGAAGAAAGTATTAAGAAAGAGGCCGGCAAGCTTTTGCCAGGTATATTCCGTTAAATAGAACAGGAAGCAGAGGAACCGATAAACTTGCAGGACAGCCCTGGCTTTTTTCAAAACGCTCCTATGGAAAATTGAGTGCAATCAGTTTCTTGCGCGACAGGAAGGTGGAAAATGGTTACTCATCTGCAAACGGACAGAACACAATTTTCCGATCAACTCATACAAAATGCCCGCGCAGATACCGACAAAGTTCTGATTGCGCTGCAATCTGCTTCAGACGGTCTTACTACTGCGGAAGCCGAGTCGCGCCTGCAACAATATGGGCCGAACGAGATTGCCCGAGAACAGCGCAAGTCCGCCCTTGTGCGTCTATTGGAGAATATCAAGAATCCGTTGGTTATCCTGTTGACTTTGCTGGGGGTAGTTTCCTTTGCAACCGGCGATATGCGGGCGACAGTGGTTATTATGGCAATGGTCTTGCTGGGTGTGGTGCTGCGATTCTATCAGGAAATGCGTGCTGACAACGCCGCTGAGAAGCTCAAGGCCATGGTCAGTACCAAGGCCACGGTAGTAAGAGACGGCAAGGAGAAAGAGGTCCCGCTTCATAATCTGGTGCCGGGCGATTTCATTCGATTGGCCGCCGGGGATATGGTGCCGGGCGACGTACGGGTGTTTTTCGCTAAAGATTTATTCCTCAACCAAGCAACTCTTACGGGGGAAGCACTGCCCGTAGAAAAGACTGCTGCCGTCTCCCCCGTAGAAATTGAGAATCCGCTTGATCTGCCCAATATCTGTTTTCTCGGCTCCAATGTGGAGAGCGGTTCCGCAACCGCCATCGTTATCCATACCGGCGCCAGGACTTACTTTGGATCGCTGGCTGCCAGTATTGTTGGGGAGCGTGAATTGACCAGTTTTGATACGGGGATCAATAAATTTACCTGGCTGATGATCCGTTTCATGGGTGTGATGGTTCCCGCCGTGTTCTTGATCAATGGTCTGAGCAAACATAATTGGTTAGAGGCTTTTTTGTTCGCCGTGGCTGTGGCCGTCGGATTGACCCCCGAGATGCTGCCGATGATCGTGACAGTCAATCTGTCCAAAGGCGCTCTTGCAATGGCAGGCAAGAAGGTTATCGTTAAACGGCTGAACTCCATTCAGAACATCGGCGCCATGGATGTACTGTGTACTGACAAGACCGGCACCGTCACCGAGGGCCGGATTGTGCTGGAGAAGCACATGGATGTGAACGGCGTGGAGAGCGAACGGGTTCTGCAGTACGGCTACATGAACAGCTACTACCACACCGGACTGAAAAATTTGATGGACGAAGCGATCCTTGACTATGGACACCTGGAAGAGGATCTCAAGGTTAAAACGGATTACCGCAAGATTGACGAAATCCCGTTTGACTTTAAGCGCCGCCGTATGTCGGTGATCCTCGCGGATAAACAAAACCAGCATATCCTCATCTGCAAGGGTGCGGTGGAAGAGATCACGAGTCTTTCGCCTTCTGTTGAAATTGAAGGCAAGGTAGTAGCGATCAAACCTGATGACGAGGCGAAGCGCAAGCAGCTTGTGCAGGAGTTGAACTCGAATGGGTTCCGCGTTGTGGCGATTGCATACAAGGTCATGCCTGCCGGTGATAGTGACGAACCCCATTACACAGTGAGTGATGAATCAGGACTGATACTGCTTGGCTACCTGGCCTTCCTTGATCCGCCCAAGCAAAGTGCGATGGAGGCGTTGAAGCGGCTCCATGATCTAAAAGTTGATGTCAAAATCCTTACCGGTGACAATGAAATTGTCACCACATACATCTGCGGCAAGGTGGGTATGCCGGTTGAACACATCCTGCTTGGCTCCCAAATCGAGGCAATGAACGAGACGGAACTGGCCGAAGCCGTAGGCGTGACCAGTATCTTTGCCAAGCTGGCTCCAATTCAGAAGGAACGCATTGTACATACACTGCAGAACAATGGTCGTGTGGTGGGGTTTATGGGTGACGGAATTAATGACGCTCCGGCTTTGAAAGCTGCTGACGTTGGTATTTCCGTAAACAGTGCCGTGGACATCGCCAAAGAGTCATCAGATATCATACTGCTGGAAAATGATCTCCTGGTACTCGAACAGGGAGTGCGGGAAGGCCGAAAAGTATTCGGCAATATTATCAATTACATAAAAATGGCTGCCAGCTCTAACTTCGGCAATATGTTTAGTGTAGTGGGCGCCAGTGCATTTCTGCCTTTTTTGCCGATGTTACCGATCCAGGTGCTTGCTAATAATCTGCTGTATGACTTCTCGCAGACTCCTATTCCCACCGACGAAGTAGATGCCGAATGGCTGATCAAGCCTCGCAGGTGGGAAATTGGCAACCTCCAGCGCTTCATCCTCTTCATCGGTCCGATCAGTTCTATCTTCGACTATGCTACTTTTTTTATTATGATTTATGTGTTTGATTGCTGGAATAATCCAGCTCTATTCCACACCGGCTGGTTTGTGGAGTCGCTTTTTACCCAGACGCTGATCATCCACGTCATCCGCACCACAAAAATTCCATTCATTAAGAGTTGGGCCAGCCGGCCCATGATCATCGGATCACTGGCCGTCGTCACCTTGGGTGCATGGCTAACGGTTTCGCCTTTGGGAGACCTGATCGGTTTCGTCCCGCTTCCGGCACTGTTCTGGCTGCTACTGGCTATCATGCTGGTTTGTTATATTGTTTTGACCCAGATAGTAAAGAACTGGTTCATTGCAAAGTATCCGGAATAATGGCAACGGAAGGAGGGGCAAAAGTTAAAAAATGTTTTACATGAATATCATTAAGTGCGTCCCGAAAACTATAAAA
>CAYUNV010000221.1:0-5595 GCA_964446265.1 uncultured Negativicutes bacterium
TCCGTTGCATCGCCATACAATCCTTCTAAGCCTTTCATCGGTGGAGTTCCATACCTTCCTGCCAAAAATTTGACCGCAAGAACCGCATATGACTCTGCCGGCAAATTGGTTTCTGGTTGTCGCATATTCAAGCTTCTGAATGCCGTGTTCTAGCGCAAAGTTCCGCCTGTGTTCCATTTCAAGCTGTACTGCTTCCCACATCTCTTTATCGATGATGGCGGGATGGCTGTCTTCCACGTAATACTGTGGCACTTGGCCGTTGTTTTCTGCCCGTTTTTTGCTCAAAAAATCAACCGTGTAAGTTTTCTGAAGCAATGCATCTCCCTTATATTTTTCGTTAGTAAGCATTTTTCGTATACTGCCTTCATACCACTTCGCTTTTCCATTCCAGTTTAGCACACCGTCTTTTCTCAAGTCCTTCGCAATCCGATTAGCCCCTTTCCCATCTAGGAACTCTTGGTAGATCCGCTTGACAATTTTAGCCTGTTGTTTATTGATAACCAGATTACCGTTTTTATCTTTGTCATAGCCGAGAAATTTTACATGGTTGATTTGAAGTTTGCCCTGTTCAAAACGTCTGCGTATGCCCCACGTCGAATTTTCGGAGATCGACCGTGACTCGTCTTGCGCGAGCGAGCTGAGAATCGAAAGCAAGACTTCTCCTTTGCTATCCAAGGTATTGATGTTTTCCTTTTCAAAAATCACCCCAATGCCTAAATCCTTAAGTAATCGCACAAAGTTTAAACAATCCAGAGTGTTTCTAGCAAATCGCGATATGGACTTCGTAATGATCATATCAATTTTTCCGTTCTTGCAATCGGCAATCATTTTATTAAACTGCTCACGCTTTTTCGTATTCGTCCCGCTGATGCCTTCATCGGCATAAATTCCCGCACATTCAAAATCCGGATTGCCATTAATATAAGTAGTGTAATAATTAACCTGGGCTTCGTAGCTTGATAACTGCTCGGCCTGATCGGTCGATACCCGGCAGTAAGCAGCCACGCGTTTCTTCTGCGACTCTAGTTTCTCTGCTAGGCTGGACCGGTTCGCCCTGGCTGGTATAACGGTAATGTTTTTTGCCATTTTTCATAACCTCCTCGACTACTGTTTCTCTTTGTATATTTATCCTGCCTATTACAGAATCTTCAATCACTGTCCCTAGGCAGGCACCTTTGCCACGCTTAATATATGTGCTGCATTGCCATACAATCTTTTTGCAATCGTATTTACTATTCCATGTCCGTCGACGTAAAGAAGCACCGCATTTACTACAGAACAGCATCCCTGTTAGCGGATAGCGGTTTTGATATTTCCCTTTTGTTTCTTCGACATTGCCTTTAGTCTTAGCGTGCAAAGTGATCTTCCTTTGCGCTTCGTCCCAGGTTTCTTTATTGACAATTGGCGGATGATTATTTTCGATGTAATAACTGTTGACCTCACCATGATTAACGCACTTCTTTTTACTCAGATGATCTTTACTGAAGGTTTTTTGCAGTTTAGCATCGCCTTTATATTTTTCGTTTTTCAAGATGTTTAAGATCGTGCTCGAAGCCCATCGGCCGCCAGCAATAGTACTAACCCCTTCATTGTTCAATTCTTTGGCGATAACAAAGCTCCCCTTGCCGCCTACATAGTCACGGAAGATCCGCCGCACGATTTCAGCTTGGCCCGGATTAATCACTAGGTCCCCCTGTTTGTTTTTGTCATACCCCATAAAACGGGTGGTGTTAATAACAACTTTGCCCTCTTCAAACTTCCGCCGATAACGCCACTTTAAATTTTCGCTTGCACTTTTGCTTTCTTCCTGGGCAAAAGAAGAAAGGACGGTAAGCATTAACTCACCGTCCCCACTTATACTGGATAAATTTTCTTTTTCAAAAAATATTGCGACGCCTAGTTCCTTTAATGCTCGCGCCAATTCTAATACGATTGTCGTATTTCTGGCAAAACGCGAGATGGATTTCGTAAGAATTAAATCGATTTCTCCCTCTTTGGCCAAAGCCAGCATTTTCTGAAACTCCATCCGCTCGTCTTTGGTGCCGGTTATTCCTCTGTCGGCAAAGATGCCTATATACTCATATTCCGGATTGGCTTCAATCAAACTCCGGTAGTATGTCGTTTGATTTTCCAACGACTCACCCTGAGCTTCGCTGGTAGAAGATACTCTAGCGTAGGCACAAACCCGTTTTCGTTTTGGCTGTATTAAATTCATTGGCTCAATGATTCTGACCTTCATAAAACTGCCCCCTTTCTATCAAATTTCATTACTATTCATCACTCTGAAGCACCATAAAGTCAACTTGATAGAAAAAAATACGTTTGTACGGAATCAAAAACGGCCTGAGATTTCGCCTCAGACCGATAAATTCGTTTTATATTATTTACTACTCACCAATTTTTAAGAATATCTCGTTAATTTTTTCAAATGCTGCTATAGCCTCCGAAAAATTTTGTTTTTCACTCGTGTATAACAAATCATCGTGCAAACTTTCATATCGCTCTTGTATTTCGTTACTCGAAAATGCTTCCTTCCAGGAGTTAAAATCGAACTTGCCTTGCGGATCATAGGCATTTGTTATCGTTCTTTTTTCTAGGTATGCAATATCAGTCTCTTTGGTCAAGCTTATAATCTGTTTCACTTCAGTCAAGTTTGCAAGGAATTTTTTTACTTCTTCTTGTTCCATCAACTTTTTCACATCGTATATATGACGCACTTTTTTGTTTATAGTGCCACAAATCACATGCCTTTTTACGGCTAACAGCTTGTCAATAAATGTCCGGCGTATATCCAAAACATTAACCGAAAATTCCACTAGTTCATACTCTTTTACAACTTCATCCAACTTTTTGCTTTCCAGATATTCTTGAATATATGTTTTCAACGACTTCTTTTCGTAGGGAACCGGACGAACGACAGCGCCTATTTCAAGTTTAATGCCCAGTTCCTTTGCTCCAATCAGATCGGACCAAACATTCGAACTTTTATTTTTATCATTTCGCTCACTATCTATAGGTTCAAATTGTAACGGTCCAATTAAGATTTCTTCTAACTTCTTTAGCTCCCGATTGATCGTTTTCTTAGACGCACCTTCATCTGGAAGATATGTCAAATCGATATCTTCCGAAAACCGTTCGATAGATCCCGGGTAACACTTACTCAACGAGGTTCCACCTTTAAATACGCAACGTTCAACATATTCACTATGGGAAAGTTTCTCCAGAATCATGCAAATCAAATAGTCTTTCTTAACTGCAATTTCTGGAATTCCTTTGTATTCACTCGTTAATTGTGCTAACTGATCAAATTCTTTTTTATTTTCATGCAATTTCATATAGTTCTTCCACCTTCGGAATGTTATATTTTGAAGTGCCGTTTACATATTTTTTCAAATCATTACTGACACCATAAAAATCCAACAACTGCTTTAAAAAAGCAATGGTTCTTTTTTTTTACTTTTAGTTTATATAAAGTTTATCAAAACTTTTTTCATGAAAGGCCTTCACTGCATGTTCACAATAGTTTATAAAGTTTTTTTGATTCAAGTCCTCAATCTTACGATAGTTCTCTAATATTTCCATGAACTCTATTGTTGGAAGCATGCTGGTTTTATAAAAGGAATCCAGCTTCTTGACATTTATATTTTTAACCGTGCCATTTGCCACGTTGCTTTTTAGCGAATAGAGCTCGACTTTTTTAGAAATCTGCGTTGTGAGTTGGTATTTATTATATAGCTTGTAGCCAATTTCAAATCCGTATTTATTATTTTCCCCAAGAAAATAGTTAACAATTTCGCTTTCTCCTGCGGAAATTATGCCGAACCGCGTTTTTTGCGGCTTACAATATATACCCTTACCAATTCGAATAATTTTTTCTTCTTTACTTAAGCGTTCCAAACCTTTTAGAAAAGCAGCTTCTGTCATGTTAGAAAATTTCTTTACATACAAATCCCTCGCAATGAGAATTGCTGCTTCTGGTTGCTTTTCTATATATTGTAATAGGCATTGCGTGGCACTCATACAAATCCCCCCTGTCATTATCATTGTAGAATGCCGTTTTACTCAGTGTCAAGTTTTTTTATATTTTAATCGACATTATAACATGAGTTAATACTGCTATATCTGCTTTATTTCCCAAGCAGATGGTCCTATGACATATTGCTTTGATTTTCTTACGTGGTTTATAGAGTTGCTCCCAGTTCTGCAATCAGCATTTTTCTACTTATTAATTTGTATACCCCCCCTTATGAATTTCGCGAAATTTTGCGTGTCCTTAGCGAACGCTCGCGAATGCTTTTATTCCCCAGGGAAATGACCCCCTATCCCCCCTACCACCGAAACTTTCTCCCGGTAGCTTGGATTGACTAAACTGGCTACACTCCGTCTGCTCCTATTCGACGCTTGGAATGCACCTACTCTGCATGCTTAACCACCTAGCTCGGTAATTCTGTGATCGCTTTGCACACTCTCTTAAAGCGCTAATTTGTAACCATTCAAAGTGCATATCAAAAGTAGTGCGGGATGATAAAGACTCCTCTTTTCCCTGCTAGGTATCGCCCATTTTATTTACGATCGGTAAGCCTTCCCTTCTTTTTTCAAGCGAATGCTTACCGAGAAGTCGCTTTTAGCAAATAGCGTATCCTGCTCGCGACATCTAACCATTTCCGCGCGGATAAGGCTCTCGACCGCCTCTTTGCCATATTCATCAAGCCTAAGGTATGCGATCACTGTTTCATTGAAACTGTCTTCCGCTGCCCACACGCCAAGCTGCTCAATGTTCTCTTCAGTCAATTTCGGAGAAGAAGCATCGTTGGAATACCCAAGAATGTAGTCAATACGCTTATCAAAGATATCCGAAAGCTGATTTACCGTTACAAAATTAGGCTCCCGCTTGCCTGTTTCCCACATGGCAACCGTTCCCTTTGATACACCCATCATTTCGGCAAGCTGAACCTGCGTCATGCCTTTTCCGGTACGAATTTCTTTCAGTCTATCAGCAAACATTTCTATCACCTCGCAATTTCACATTATCACTAACAGTTAACCTTGTCAATAAATTTATAACATTTTGTTAGATAGTTTTGTGTCCTATTGTTTCTTTAGTTAACTTTATGTTATATTAACCATTTAATTTTCTCACTTTTTGTTATATAATGATGTATAGAAACTCACGGAAGGAGAACATTTCATGGAATACAAAAAACCGACCATGCTGACGATCAGGGAAACCGCAAGAACGGGTATTCTCCCCGAACACGCTCTTAGGCTGCTCCTCAAAGCCGGAAGACTGCCTGTCATTTATGTAGGCAAAAAAGCCCTCATTAATTACGACAGACTGTGCTGTCAACGCCGGAATGAATTTGACCGAATCGCCGGTTGAAAATTGACCCACCGCCGGAATAAAAAACGCCGGGATCTCGTGAATCGGTTAGGGTATAGCCGAATGAATGTCAGCCGGTGGCGTTGTCGTAAATCCGGCTTTTGCCCTATCTTTAAGTCTGTAGGTTTCTCCTCGGATATTAATGACATGAGCATGGTGCAACAGGCGGTCAAGCATTGCCGTCGCAATCACGGTGTCACTCATTAGCTCGCCCC
>CAYUNV010000222.1:0-5559 GCA_964446265.1 uncultured Negativicutes bacterium
GGTCTTCAAGGGACAGCGCCATCTTATCCGAAAAAATAGTCCACTCCTGGCGATGTTGGATAAAATTCGCTAATGCCTGGTTAATTTCTTCCAAGACTGCTTGAGCGGCCGGCGACAAACCAGCAATTGGTTCATTCATGCTGCGTAACCTCTACTTTCCAGGCAGCCAGCAAAGCCAATACTTTGGCAATAACCGTTTCAACAGCCGGTGCTACAATCGGAGTCAGATCCAGCCCTACATCAACCACAGCCGGCTGTACTCCCACTACCACCAACTCTTTTAACGGTTTTTCCAAAACATCGAGCGAGGCAAGTACATCCTGAATGCCTAAATCGTGCACGGAAACTTTTTCCCGAAAATATTTTTTGACATTTTCTTTTTCGAACTCATAAATCGAACCGGGCGGCAAGCTACCATCAATGGCATCAATAAGAATTAACTTATCGGTTCCCATGAGGAACCGCATTAACTCCATTCCCAGTGTTCCGCCGTCTAAAACTTCAACATTTTCCGGAAAGGTGAAGCGCCGGGTCATTTCTTCAACGACCCGAACGCCAACCCCTTCATCTTGTAATAATATATTGCCAACACCTAATACGGTAATCTTATCTGTCATTTAATATCTCCAATATCTTCTGGTTCTTCATGGAAATACTTTACACCGGAAAACATACTGGAAATTTCGCCATTTTTCTCCCTGGCATCTTCCCTCAGCGATAAATAAATATGCGCAATGGCAAAGATAATGAAAATCCAGGCAATATAATGGTGAACCAAATGCACCATATATTCTCCGCCAAACCAGGCATTCACCCTGCCAAATATTGCAGCACCCCAGCCATTGGGATTAATCATATAGTACATGGCAAACCCGGTGATCGCCTCAATAAACAGTAACACATAAACAAACGCGTAACTGGCTCTAGCCATTTGGTTACGCAGATACGGTTTATGTGACGAACGAAGAAACATGTAATGCAGTCCCACATCCACTGTTCCGGTCCAATAGGCGCTCGTCCAAGGCCGTGGAAACAGCCTGTCGCCTTTATTAATCACAAACCCGTAAATTCTTAAGATAAACGAAGCGACAAAAATAAACGCTACAACAAAGTGGATATATCGCATCGTTTCCATGGAAAACAGGCTGGCCACGGCAAACGTTGGCTCCTCGCTCTGCGTTCCAATATAACCTGGATTACCGATATATAACCCGGTAACAAACAGGATAACAATAGAGACTACCATTATCCAGTGAAAAATACGAAGTTCCGGGCTAAACACATAATATGGTTTTATACTATGATCTTTCATAGTTTGCCCTCCTTTCGTCCCTATTAAAACTTGCAATACGCATCAGTATTGATGACTGATATTTCTTTACCCTCAGCATTGTAAAGGTGAGTAGCACAAGCTAAGCATGGATCGAAAGAATGGATTACTTTAAGGATTTCCAGCGGCTTGTCGGCAATTTTAACTTTTGTATCCATCATTGCCGCTTCATAAGCGCCGTGACCGGCTTGGCTGTCACGTGGACAGGCGTTCCAGGTTGATGGAACAATGCACTGGTAATTGGCGATTTTTCCGTCCTTAATAACTACCCAGTGGCTCAAAGCTCCACGCGGCGCATCGTGCAAACCTACGCCTTTGGCTTCTTTGGGCCAAGTGGAAGGATCCCATTTTGCCGTGTTGGCAACCGTCGTATCGCCGCTGCGAATATTTTTAATTAATTTTTCAAAGAAATATTTATTGATGTAAGCAGACAACTGCGCATCCAAACCGCGTACTGCTGTACGACCGACCGTTGTCAACATCCATACTTCCGGCGGTGCGTTCAGCACTTTCGAGACCGTGTCAATTTGATCAACGATCATTTTTTCCGCCCAAGTTGGCTCTGTAATGATGCCTTGTTTCACTTTGGTATACACGACAATATAACGCGCTAATGGACCGACTTCGGCTGTTTTGCCTTTCCATTTTGGCGTTTTCAGCCAAGAATACTTACCGTTCTCATCAAGATATTTCCAATCTTTCTTCGTCCCTTCTTTCGGGCCGGTAAATTTCGGAGCAGTAATTCCGTTCCACGGATGCGCATCCTTAACTGTATCCGGATAGGTATACCACGAGTGCTCAACACCCTCGGCCAATACAGCCGGATCAGCCAAATCCTTAGCATCCAATGGCGAGAAAGCAGCTTGCGCAACTCCTTTAGCAAAATTCTCAACAACCCCATTGGAGCGAATCAGAAGGTTTTTATGATAACTGCCATTCGTAGTACCGGAATAAGTCTCTTCCGGATAGTCGCCATAAGCCAAGACACAGTTTTTCGCCAGACCGCCGCCATCCAACATCCCTTTTTGGGCGTAAATATGGCCAATTGCCAATAAGTCCGGCAGATAGAAATAATTTACAGCCGCAATACCAAGATTGATCGACTGGTCAACAACAGCCAATCGTTCTGTGTTTACAGGAGCATTCATATCATTCATGGAAATTGAACAAGGCATTCCACCGACAATATAATGCGGATGCGGATTTTTACCGCCAAATACAAGGTGCGAGGCTACCAATTCACGCTGTCTGTCCAGCATATTCAAGTAATGGCCGACTGCCATTAAATGAACTTCCGGCGGCAACAATTGGTAGTCGGGATGATCCCAATAATGCGCGGCGAAAATACCTAACTGACCGCTTTCTACGATTTTCTTAACTTTCGCCTGGATCGCTGCATAATAAGCCGTGGTCGCTTTGGGGAAATCTTTCGGATATGCATCCGTATCCAAAGTAACTGGACCTGATAACGGAAGGGCATACTTCTCGAGAACGGTATTTTGCAAAGCCGCAGTAGCTGCCGGATCTGCCTTTAACGCTTCCACCGGGCTGACCCAGTCCAGGCCATGCAAATGATAGAAATGGATAAGATGGTCCTGCACGGTTTGCGAAGCCGCCATAATATTGCGCATATAGTTTGCGTTTTTAGGAATTTCTATTCCCAGAGCGTCTTCAACGGCTCGCAGGGAAGCCAAAGCATGTACCGTCGTACAAACACCGCAGATCCGTTGTACAAACATCCATGCATCACGGGGATCACGGTCTTTACAAATCAATTCAATGCCCCGCCATGCGGTACCGCTGGATAATGCATCCGTCACTTGTCCGGACGCTTCATCAATATTTAATTCAACCCGTAAATGCCCTTCAAGCCGATTGACAGGGTCAACAACAATACGTTTCATGTAAGAGTATCCTCCTATTCTTCCTTCTCACTAATTTTCTTCGTGCTTTTTATGCTGTATTGCAGACGCTACGCCGTGCACAACAACCCCGGCCGCAGCAACTCCAGCGGCAATCATGCCGACTTTATCTGCATTGGCAATCGTGTTTGGTACAGGAATATTCGGTAAACGGGAATAGAAAGGATCATTATCCCAGAAATTATTGGAGGCACAGCCCACACAAGGTGCACCGGACTGGATAGGATAGGATAACCCATTCCACCAACGCATGTTACCGCAAGAGTTATATGCTTCCGGCCCGCGGCAGCCTACTTTGTACAAACACCAGCCGGCTTTGGACCCGGCATCATCAAATTTTTCCACAAACATGCCGGAATCAAAGAACGGTCTCCGGTAACAAGTATCGTGGATACGATTACCATAAAACTGTTTTGGCCGGTTCTGCGCATCAAGCGGCGGAATTTGGCCAAAAAGAACAAGATGCATAATAACACCGGTAAGAACTTCAGGAATAGGCGGACAACCAGGAACTTTGATAATCGGTTTCCCACTGACAACATCACTGACAGAAACTGATTTCGTCGGATTCGGCTTGGCAGCTTGAACACCGCCCCAAGCAGCGCAAGATCCAACCTCAATAATAGCGGCAGCGCCTTTGGCAGCTTCTTTCAAGTTTTCCACAAAAGGTTTCCCACCAACCATACAGTACGATCCTTCATCAAGTAAAGGAACCGCTCCCTCAACTGCCAACAAGTATTGGCCATTATACTTTTGCATGGTGTTTTTCAGATGCTGTTCCAACGGTTCGCCTGCAGCAGCCGCCAATACGTCCTGGTAGTCAAGCGAAATCATGTTCAGGACCACGTCAGAAGCCAACGGTGACTGCGAGCGGATCAAAGTCTCATCACACCCGGTACACTCATGGCCATGAAGCCAGATAACAGGTGGCAACGTTTTATTTTCCGCGGCATTGACCACTTTGGGCAACATAGAAGGCGACAAACCGAGCATACCGGTCAACGCTACGCAAGTTTTCACGAAACTCCTTCTGCTTAGGTTGCGTTTTTGAAACAGATCCCATAAAGAATTTTTCTCTTTCATAGATACCCCCCTCACTCAATTCAAAAAAAAATATAAATTACTTATCTTTATAAATTTAACATCATTTCACATTTTCCTGCTTGACAAGAAATAATTTTCACATTATTTTTGCTTTTCTTTTTAATAAGCATTCAAAACAAAACTTTTGATCACCAACCGGCTGATAGAATTGGCCGCAGCCTTCACATAACGGCAAAGGAACGGCAGCAACTTCATAGGCTCCTAAATGGGAAGCGTCAACCAAAGACATCGCTTCGCGCAGACAATTCGTAATACAGACACCGCAGCCATTACACCGCAGCGGATCGTGCCAAAGGTGCAGAACTGCATTTTCTTCCCGTACGGTAATTGCCTTTTGGGGACAAATTTTTGCACATACACCACAGGCCCGGCAACTGTCGGCATCAATGACAACGCTCTGAAAAATTTGTTGCTGAATGCAACCTTCCGTCGACAAAGTATCCAGAATTGCATGACGGCAAAATAAATCCATCCTGGGCAGCCGCTCAGGAATGGAATCAACCGGCACAATGACCTCACGTACCGTATTAACCGTCGCACCAAATAATTGCGAAAAGAAATCGCGCCGCGATATTGATTTTGAAGATTGCGAATTTTCACTGCAAACTTCACCCTGTTTTAGTAAAGGCCTGCCTGTTGCAGCCAAAAAATTATTTACCTTCGCAATCGTCCCCTGCAAATAGTCTTCTATCCCCGGCTTACAATTTCGACAGCCGTGGGTATCCACAACGACCTGCCGACCCGCAGACAGGAGAACCAGCAGCATCCTGCCATCCAAAAAGCCCAGGCACGGCCATGTACTTGCCTGATCCTGTTTATTACAACACAAATGAATGGTTGCCGGATGATCTTCCATTTTTTTTTCAACCGAATACTCTGTATACGTTTGACTAAAAACGGCCTCTACAGGGCAAGCAGAATAGCATATGCCACAATCATTACACCGGCTCTCGTCAATCACTAAATCGTCACTAATGCATTGCACCGGGCAATTTTGACAGCAAAAATCGCAATCCATTTTTCGATAATTATTATTCACACATAGTTCCCGGTTAATTCGCATACTACCAGCCATCCCGGCAAAATCACCTCGTGCTTTCCATTATTTAACTTCTTCTTTTTTGGCCGGCAACGCCTCCACAGCAACCGCTTTTTGCGCTTCGCCCTTTATGTCATCCGTTGCGGATTTGAATTCCTTCAGGC
>CAYUNV010000223.1:0-5536 GCA_964446265.1 uncultured Negativicutes bacterium
GGGACGAACTGCATTGATTTTACCGATTTAACGGTGACCGATGTGCAGGCGGCGCTCAATGGCACGACGATGACCATCACCTATGGCAGTGATACACTGCAAATCCTCAGCGGATATACGAGCTACTACTTCCGTTTCGGGATTGCCGATGCGCAGGGGTACAACAAATATCGGTATTCGAACGGGGCGTTTCAGGTGTTTTCCGTATAAGCTAAGCGTGCGGTCAAGGGGACGGTTCTCATGACCGCGCATGATGCTCATTTGAAACGGTCAGGACCATGATTACATCCAACGCTCCACCGCTGTCGCTAATCTTCCGCTTATGGAAATAATCATGGTCTTGATTATGCTGATAGAAGGAAGACTAACCGTCCCCTTGACCGAAAAAACAGCAGCCACGCGCTTTCCTTGTAGCGCTTGGCTGCTGTTTGTCGTTTAGAAAAAACTTTTTTTACTTTTAGAAGCGGTACATTGCCGAGACGAAGGGACCGCTGATTTTGGCATCCAGCTTATCGCCGTTGCTTTTTTCCGCTTTTACCTTCAGAGCCCGATAACCGGCTGAGAGGCTGACATTTTGTTTTTCATCGAGATAGGTCCGGACTCCGGCTTCGCCATCGTAAAAATAGCCCCGGCTGCCGGCGTAGGCGCCGGACAAAACGGCGAAACCATGTAATTTACCGGTCAATCCGGTTTCAACCGTGAAGCCGACGGTCGGGAAGATCAGATTGAAGTCCTTGGTGAAATTTAAGGAGCCGTCCACTTGGGTGGAGTCGGCGTTGATGCGGACATTGCGTACGCCGAGGACTAAGCCGTAACGGGTATCATCGGTGAGCTCGTTGTCGAAATAACGGACCCAGGCGGCCTGCAGGTTTTTTGCGGAAACTTCCGTATGAAAGGTACCGGCCGACATGTCCCAACCATTGATTTTCATGTTCGGGACGGCTGTACCGGAAAAAGCGGAAGAGAAATAACTAAACAGTAGTTTGTGGTTTTTATCGAGGTTATAATCCAGTTGGAACTCGCCGATATTTTCATCCTGGACGCCCAGCGCTTTTTTGGCATCCACCATATCGACGCTGACGGAGCCGACCACGGCAGGACCGGATTTGGCATCGATAGACGGAAGCCAATATCGATAGCTGACATCTATATCACCGTTGGCAGCCGCCAAGCCGCTGCCGCTGAATAGCATGGCAGCCGATAAGACCATAATTGAACAAGATTTTGCAAATTGCTTCATTGGATATACCTCCCTGAAATTGCATGTTTCGCACCAAAGTCTTCTTTATGATACCGTACTAGCAGGGAAAATACAAGGCAGTAAAAAGTGGGGTCTGACTTGACGTATTGCGTTATTTGCAAATAACGCAATACGTCAAGCCTGAACCTGAAAGCAGGAAATTCTACGGATTACGCGAATTTCATTCCGAAGATAAGAAAAAAGGAGAACCGCTCATTGTGAAAACATTATTCGTTACCGGCGGCGCCGGTTTTATCGGCAGCAACTTTATTCAGCTGGCCTTGCAGCAGCCAGACCTTCATATCGTGAATTTCGACAAACTGACCTATGCCGGCAATTTAGACTCGCTGGCGGGCGTGGAAGCCAATCCGCGCTACCGCTTTGTCCAGGGCGACATTTGCGATCAGGCGCTAGTGGAGAAGCTGTTCACAGAAGTGCAGCCGGCGGCAATCGTCCATTTTGCCGCGGAGTCGCATGTGGACCGCTCGATTGACGGCCCGGGAGCCTTTATCGAGACCAATATCAACGGGACCTTTTCCCTGTTGGAAGCAGCCCGCAGTTACCGGCGTACGCTTGCAGACGAGCAACAGGACGCCTTCCGCTTCCTGCACGTTTCCACCGATGAAGTCTACGGATCTCTCGGGGAAACCGGCTATTTTACGGAAGATACGCCCTACGCGCCGAATTCGCCTTACTCGGCTTCCAAAGCCGCCTCCGACCATCTGGTGCGAGCCTATCACCATACGTACGGCCTGCCGATTTTGATGACCAATTGTTCCAACAATTACGGGCCGTACCAATTCCCGGAAAAGCTCATTCCCCTGATGATCCTCAACGCCCTGGAAGGCAAGCCCCTGCCGGTCTACGGCACCGGCAGCAATATCCGCGACTGGTTGTACGTCGAAGACCATTGCCGGGCGATCCTCGCCGTTTTAGAGCAGGGGAAACCGGGCGAAAAATACAACATCGGCGGCCGTAATGAAAAGACCAACCTGGAGATCGTCCACACCCTGTGTGCTATTTTGGATGAGAAACAGCCGCGCCTCGACGGCCGATCCTACAAAGAACAAATTACCTTCGTCAAGGACCGCCCCGGTCACGACCTGCGCTACGCCATCGATGCCGGGAAGATCGAACGCGAACTGGGCTGGACACCGGCCGAAACGTTCGAGACCGGCATCGTCAAAACCGTTGAGTGGTATTTGGCGAACCAATCATGGTGCCGAAGGGTCACCGACGGCAGCTACCGGCGGGAACGACTCGGCCACGGCGAATAGGAGGACATTTAACCATGACAGTACAAAAAGGCATCATCTTAGCCGGCGGCTCCGGCACCCGGCTCTACCCGATCACCCGCGCCACCAGCAAACAGCTGCTGGCCATCTACGATAAGCCGATGATTTACTATCCGCTGGCCACGCTGATGTTGGCCGGGATCAAAGATATTCTTATCATCAACACGCCGCATGAACAGGAATGTTTCCAGAATTTGCTCGGCGACGGCAGTGACTGGGGGCTGAACCTTTCCTACGCCGTGCAGCCTAGTCCCGACGGATTGGCCCAGGCGTTCCTGATCGGTGAAGACTTTATCGGCGGCGACTCCTGCGCACTCGTTCTCGGCGACAACATCTTCTATGGCTATGGCTTCAGCCAAAAGCTGCGGGAAGCCGCCCGGCAAGACCGCGGCGCCACCGTTTTCGCGTACTGGGTCAAAGACCCGGAACGATACGGTGTGGTGGAATTTGATGCGGACGGGCAAGCGGTCAGCCTGGAAGAAAAACCGGCCAAGCCGAAATCCCATTATGCCGTCACCGGCCTGTATTTCTACGACCACAACGTGGTCGAGATGGCTAAAGCCCTGAAACCTTCCGCTCGCGGCGAACTGGAAATCACCGACCTGAACCGGCTGTACCTGGAACAAAATGCCCTGCGGGTTGAGACCCTCGGCCGCGGCTTTGCCTGGCTGGACACCGGCACCCATGATTCGTTGCTGCAAGCCTCCAACTATATTGCCACGATCCAGGAACGGCAAGGGTTGATGGTCGCCTGCCCGGAAGAAATCGCCTTTCGGATGGGCTATATTTCCCGGGAAAAGTTGTGGCAGTTGGGCGACGAAATGAAGAAAAACGGCTACGGACAGTACCTGCTGCGCCTGGCCGAAGAACTATAAGACTCGAACTAAATTCGTTCTAAGAGTTCGATCAGATACAATCCTTCCGAACCCAAGGCTCATTTTGGACGCTTGCCTGTGCTTTGGGATGATTATCCGTTTGGTCTTGGATGATAGCCGGATTTTTGCAAAGAACTATAGGAGGAACCCGCTATGAATGTGATCGAAACTGCGCTGCCCGGCGTCTTGATTATCGAACCGAAGGTGTTTGGCGATGCCCGCGGCTTTTTTCTCGAGACCTGGCAGCAAAACCGCTATGCGAAACTCGGTATTACGGGACCGTTTGTCCAGGATAACCTGTCGTTTTCCACCCGTGGCGTGCTGCGGGGCCTGCATTATCAGCAGCCGTATGCCCAGGGCAAACTGTTGTCTGTGATCCAGGGAGAGGTGTTTGACGTGGCCGTCGACATCCGGCGCGGCTCGCCGACCTTTGGGCAGTGGACCGGCGTTACCCTGTCCGGCGACAACCACCGGCAGATGTGGGTACCGGCCGGCTTTGCCCATGGTTTTTGCGTGGTCAGCGAAACCGCTTATTTTACCTATAAATGCACGGAAATTTACGCCCCGCAGGCCGAAGGTGCAGTAGCCTGGAACGATCCCGATATTGGCATTGATTGGCCGCTCAAGGAAGTCAGCCTGTCGGCCAAGGATCAACAGAGCCTGCGGCTGAAAGACATTCCGGCGGAGCGATTGCCAGCCTATAAATAGATAGGCTGGTAACTAATAGGGAAATGCATGATTAATAGAGAAGTGACTACCAACAGGAAAGTGAACGACGAATAGAGAAGGGGACAACGAACCAATGAAAATACTGGTAACCGGCGCCAACGGGCAGCTCGGCCGCGAAATTGCCCGTCAAGCGCGACAACATACTTTGGTGCTGGCCGACCGCGCCATGTTGGATATCACTGACCACCGGGCCACGGCGGAGTTTTTCCGTGCGGTGCGGCCGGACGCCGTCATCCATTGCGCGGCCTATACGAATGTGGATGGTGCAGAGTCCGATCCGGACGGCGCGTTCCGGGTCAATGCCGCGGGGGCGCAAAATATCGCCGCCGGCTGTCTGGAGACCGGCGCCCGCATGGTCCATGTGAGTACGGATTATGTGTTTGACGGCAACGGCGGCAGCGTGTACCGGGAGTTTGATCCGGTGAACCCGCAAAGCGTGTACGGACGGACCAAGTGGCAGGGCGAGGAGCTGGTCCGGCAGATTCTCGGCCGCCACTATATTGTGCGGACGGCCTGGCTGTACGGCGAAGGCAATAATTTTGTCCGGACGATGCTGCGGCTGGCACAGCAGGGCGGACCGCTGAAAGTGGTGCATGACCAGGTCGGCACGCCGACCTCGACGGCCGAATTGACAAAGGCGATCCTGAATTTGCTGGACAGCGACGCCTACGGAACGTACCATGCGACCTGCCAGGGCCAGTGCTCCTGGTATGAGTTTGCCTGCGAGATTTTCCGCCAGGCCGGCAAAACTGTGGAGATCATCCCGGTGACGACGGCGGAATTCCCCCGGCCAGCGAAGCGTCCGGCGTATTCGGTCCTCGATAATTATATGCTGCGGATGACGGTCGGCGATCCGATGGCCGGCTGGCAAGAGGCGCTGGCGAACTATCTTGGGGGTCAGGCTTGAGGCGGCGGTCAAGGAGACGGTTCTCGTGACCGCTTGCGCAGCAAGAAGATTTAGGCTGCTATGAGCCGAGGCGGTAGCAGCGCCAATTTTCTCGATTTCGCATATTCATATAGGCAAGAAAGGTGGAACAGACTATGTCGCAAGAACAACCGGCCGGCAAGGTCGCCCTCATTACCGGAATTACCGGACAGGACGGCGCGTATCTGGCCGAGTTTTTACTGAATAAAGGCTACACGGTGCATGGCATTAAGCGGCGCAGTTCGTCGTTTAATACCGATCGCATCGACCATTTGTACCGCGACCAGCATGAGGAAAACGTGAAGTTTTTCCTGCACTACGGCGATTTGACCGATGCCACGAACCTGATCCGGATCATCCAGGAAGTGCAGCCGGATGAGATTTATAACCTGGCGGCGCAAAGCCATGTGCAGGTTTCGTTTGATACGCCCGAATATACGGCCAATTCCGATGCCCTCGGCACATTGCGGCT
>CAYUNV010000224.1:0-5502 GCA_964446265.1 uncultured Negativicutes bacterium
AGCCAATGTATCATCGTCGCCTGTTACAGTCAAATCAAATGCCGTTAATGTGTTTCCTTCTGCAGAAGCTACCGCGCCGTTAATCAAACCGGTTGCGTCGGTCCCGTTTACTGTAACGCTTGTAGCATCGTCATCAGTTGTTGCTGCGAACAGATCTTGCAAAGTTCCATTGTCTGCGGCGACCGTGATTTCTGAATCACTGCCATAATCAGAATTGGACAACTGAATGTAGCCATCGCCGCTATTGTTGACGAATGTGGCTGTAACACCAGTGGTGTCAGTTTCGGCGTTGATTTTTTCCAGAACGCCTTCGATCGTATCTCCGGACTGAATACTGATGGTGGTTCCGTTAATTGATACGTCACCTGCATAAGAACTTGCATCCGATGTCGAGGTTAAATTGAGATTATTCGTTGTAGCAGCCGAAGCACTGCCTGTGGTCGCTTGCGTAGCGACTGAAGTGTATTCTACCGTATAGGTTCCGGCAGCCGTATTATTGCCGGCCGTGGTGGCGGAAGCTACGATGGCGTTCGAATTGGTACCAGATACTGCTGTACTGGAACCGCTGTCGCCGTTGAGCAGTTTTTTTGTATTGTATTCGGTATCATTGGAAATACGGTCGATTTCCTGACGGAGTTGGTCCACTTCGTCTTGAATAGCAGTTCTGTCATCATCGGTCAACGTATCAGATGATCCTTGTACAGCTAATTCACGCATCCGTTTGAGGATGGAGGTGGTTTCGTCAAGCGCTCCGTCGGCAGTTTGGGTTAAAGAGATCGCATCCTGGGAGTTGCTGCTTGCTTGATCCAAACCTTCGATTTGGCTGCGCATTTTTTCCGAAATCGCCAAACCGGCTGCGTTGTCGGCGGCGCTGTTGATGGAATACCCGGATGACAGTTTTTCTAAGGATGAGTTCATTAAGGAGCTGTTTTTGTTTAACTGGTTGGTTGTGTTTAACGCGGACATGTTGGTGCTGATTACCATTGACATAATTTTATTCCCCCTGATTTTTACTGGGTCTCGCTTCCGTGCTCGACCTGTTGGTGTTGCTAAACTTTACCCTTTTTGTACCACCAGAACGGATGACATTCCAATGGCTTTGCCTCCTTTCCCGGTTCGCTATAATGTATTTCGGGGAAATTTATTAACTATTTATTAATTTATTTGTTAGAAAACTGTTTAATTTCGTAGAAGGGGCAAGAAGACGGATGTGTCAGGGGGACGGGGTTGTTGACACACTTAAGACCTTCGACGTGTGTCACCAACCCCGTCCCCCTGACACATCCTTGTCCCTGTTCGGCATTGTACTGAAAAATCAATAAATATTTATTACAACGCAATTGTGCGGAAGGATTTTCACCCATTTAGTTCGAAAACAATGTATCAATTATTTTGTCAAAAAAATTAGGTATTCGAGTTACCTTTTTGGTTTTTACACGTTATTGTTGATAGAATGCTTTGAGATCATATTTGTTTAAAATCTGATTACAAAACCTGGCTATTGCCTTTCATAAAATGGATGAAGCGAGGAGGTGAAGGAATGGAAGAAACTACAAAAAAGAAAATTGCGAAAACCGTTACTGCCACGGCTGCCGGCATTGCGCTGACTGTCATGGTCGGACAAATCACCCCGGTCAATTTAATTAACCTAGCTTTTGATACCCCAAGTTATTCCACAGACCAGCAGTATGCGGCGCAAGAGTGCTGCGGGCCGTATCAACAATGCCAATGTCCGAGCTTTAAGGGCGCTTCGTAAGAAGCTGTTCGTACAGGCTGCGCAATTGGCAGGCATTCATCTGTTCTATACGGAATGGAGTAATCGTTTGAGGGTAACCATGACAGGTTGGGTTCATGACGATCCCAGCCTGTTTTTCTATATACAGTAAAGTTTGGAGGAAGAAAAAATGGGGAATGTGCGTGTTAGCAGTTACCTGAACCAGGTGGATATTGGCGATGGATCTTCGCTTCTGTATAACGGCTCCAGTTTGTGTATCGATCTCGTTCCGAATGATTATGCCAAGCGTTTGGCGGGTGGAGATGACCTGTCTTTTCTGGCCCCCGAAGAAAAGGAGCATTTACTGAAGCGGGGGCATCTTACGACCTTGACGGCCAACAACGAACTGAAGGAATTCCGCAAAACCGTCCGCTATATCTTAGAGCAGCGAAACCGTCTGGATCAGTCTTCCAAAGCAGCTACCTTATGCATGCTGTTAACGTACGATTGCAATCTTTCCTGCAGCTACTGTTTCCAGAAATCGTTGCCGGATACGGCGAAAACGCCAGTAATGGACGGAGAATTTATCGATCGGTTTTTTGCCGAATATTATCCGCAGTTGTATCCGAACGCGCCAGAAGAGCTGTTGATTACCCTGTTCGGCGGCGAACCGCTGCTGCCGAAAAACCGAGAGGCGATCACGCGGATATTGGCGTATGCGGAGCAGCATCCATCGGTTAGGGTTTCCGTAACAACCAATGCAACAACGATACCGGTTATGATGGACCTGATCGGGGCGGCCAAAGGCAAGATTGGCAGTGTCCATGTCACGCTGGACGGCGACCGGATTCTGCACGATGAAAATCGGATTCCGAATTCCGGCAAGCCGACTTTTGATGCGATGATTGCGTCGATCAAACAGTTAATTGCGCTGGATGCGCACGTCAGCCTCCGGATGCATATCCATCCGGACCGATTGGAATCGGCCAAGAATCTGGCTGAATATCTTGACGCCGAAAAGTTGTTAGGCCATTCCCAGGTGTCTGTATATTTTTCGCCCATCAATACGTTCGGCAGTGAACAGGTTTCCTTGGCAGAGGCCGAGTTGTTCAGTCAAACCTTCCAGCAAGTCGCGAAGATCACAAAGTGTCCACCTTCCAACCTACTGTTTATCGATAATTTTTTAAAGATGCAGGACAAGAAGCTGTTGCCGAAAGTCCGCTACTGTGCGGCCGGGAGTGATCATTTCCATATTGTCGATCCTCTGGGCGACTTGTACTCCTGTTATGAGGATACCGGTCATAAAGACCGGCGAATCGGCTCATTTGTAAATGGGAAAGTCAAATTTTCCGCCTTAAAAGATAAATATGCCGGACGGCATCTGCTGAAGCTTCCGGAATGTATCCGCTGCTCGGCGGCGCTGTATTGCGGCGGCGGCTGTCCCAGTGAGGCAAGATTGCGGAAAGGGTCGATGTTTACAGCGTATTGTCACCAGAACAAGGAATTTATTGCCCAAACCATGAAAGCATTTTTCTTATTAGCCCGTGAAACGGGAGCAAGTTCTAAGTAAATCGCATTGGATCGACTGGGACAAGGAACCTGTCCCCTTGTCCCACTGGTGTAATAACAGAGTTGCCGGCGAGTCATCTCGCCGGCAACTCTGTTTATCGGATTGCTATTTAGTTGGCGGTCAAAGCCAGTTCTTCGTCGCGCTGCAAATAGTAGCCTACGCCCCAAACGGTTTTCAGATTGGCGAGGTTTAGTTTTTTGCGCAAATAATGGATATAGAGATTGACGGCGGTGAAGCTCGATTCTGAATAATAGCCCCAGATTTTGTGCATGATCTGTTCTTTGGTGACAACCTGGCCGTTATTGCGCATCAGCAATTCGAGCAGTTGCGCTTCCTTGACCGTGAGTTGGATGCATTCGGTGCCTTTTTGTACTTGTCCGCGCAATGGATTAAAGGACATTGTGCCGTCTTTCAGGACATCCTCGATAATCTTTTTGCTGCGGCGGCGTCCTAAGGCGTTCAGCCGCGCCAACAGCTCAATGCTGTAAAATGGTTTTAGCAGGTAGTCGTCCGCGCCGGCGTTGAGTCCTTCCGCCCGGTCTTCAGGCCGCCCTTTGGCCGTTAGGAAGAGTACGGGGGTTTCGTGTCCCAATTGGCGGAATTCCTTCACCAATGTGATCCCGTCTTTTTTTGGCAAAGCCCATTCCAGAACGATAATGTCGTAGATTCCGGTGCAAGCCATTTCTAAGCCTTTTTCCCCGTCAGAGGCAACATCGGTTAGGAACCCATTCCGCTTCAATAACGTAATGAAGGAATCAACCGCTTTTTGTTCGGCATCGATGAGCAATAGTTTCATGGAAAACATCCTTTAATGCCACAGTCCTGTGAAAATGCCCGTCCTTGGATGTTTTTCAATAAGCTTGATTGTAAACTGTATCGAAACGATTTATTTGAAATTTATTTGAATATATACCGTAAGCAGCAAAATAGTAAAATTTGCTTAAAAAAATTACGAATTGGGCAGTTGGACAGTGAAGGTGGTTCCTAAGGCCGGTTTACTGGTTACATGGATTGCGCCATCATGATGGTCGACGATCCATTTGGCAATTGACAAGCCCAGCCCGGCTCCGCCGTGATTGCGGGATGAGTCCGCCTGGTAGAAACGGTCAAAGATTTTATCCAATGCGCCCGGAGCAATGCCTTCGCCGGTATCGGCAACGGTCAATACGGTTTGATTTTCGGTGCCGGAGAGAGCAACAGTAATCTTTCCGCCGTTCGGGGTGTGGCGGATCGCGTTGTCCAGCAAAATGGTCAGCACCTGGCGGATTTTCATTTCATCGCCGAAGCCGTTGCAGTCCGGTTTAGTCCGGATTTGAAATGTTAGTTCTTTTTCGGCGGCAATCGGTTCGAACGCCGAGACGGTCCTAGACAGCAAGGACGAGAACGAGAAAATTTGTTTTTCGATTGGCTGCTGGTTGGAATCGGCCCGGGCCAAGAAAAGCAAGGAATTTACGAGTTGCGCCATTTGCTCGGATTCTTCCCGGATATTTTGCAGCCATTTTTTATTATTGGCAATCGTATCGTCAGGGTTAGACATAACAATTTCCAGATTGGTCTGGATGACAGCGAGTGGAGTCCGCAGCTCATGCGAGGCATTCGACAAGAAATCCTTTTGTTGCTGCCAGGCTTCCTGGATCGGGACCATCGCCCGGCGGGCTATGAAGAAACTGCCTGCCAAGGCAAACAATAGGCAAACCAGTCCGGCGGAAGTAAGCGCGGTTAACTGCATCCGAATAATTTTGTTTTCATGGGTAAAATCCTGAAATAATATAATGGTTTCAGGGCCGGTTCTGGATTGCTCGATGAGGTAGGGGAATTCTCCGTCGTTTAGCTGGACGGTTCCCTGGGCTGAATTGCTGTTCAGGGCTTTTGTAACCAGAGTCAGCAATTCGTCATTGGGCAACGTCTGTGTAGTGGATTGGAACAATATTTTTCCGTCCGGCGACAATTTAACAAAAAAGAAATAAGGGCCAATTTTATGCGGCGGACGACTTCCATCATCCGGCTTTAGCAGCAGGCCGAGATCGGGCAGCATTAGCTTCGGCGGCTTATCAAGCAATTCGGCTGTGTAGGCAGGGGTTAAATCGTCAATTGTGCCCGCTTGAATGTTGTTCAATGTCTCTCTGGCCAGTTCGCGGGAATGACGGACCATGCCGTTATTGAAGGAATAAAAGGTGCCGGCCGCCAATAATAAAAAGAGGGCAATAATAACGGCAGC
>CAYUNV010000225.1:0-5482 GCA_964446265.1 uncultured Negativicutes bacterium
GCTAAACTCTTGGATCATCGTATCATTTTGACATGCTAAAAAATGGAAACTTTTGATAAAAAAAGCACGGAAACCTTGAATAACCCTAATACTAGAACGTGTTCTACGGCTTTGAAATAACTGGCATGCGAATTGCATGGTAAAAAAATCAGGCGAAACAAACGAACCGAATTGAAATCCGGGCGAAAAGCTATAACTTGCGTCAAGCAGGTCATCATAGTCGAGCTTTGGAAGCAAAGTTGGTAATCTGGGAACGCCTGAAGGGAGGCAACATGAGCAAGAATATCGATTTAACACAAGAAGGTATTCAAGTAAAAAAATCTGCCTGTTACTTTTGCCACCAGAACTGTGGTGTACTGGCTTACGTAAAGGACGGCAAGGTGCTTGATATCGAAGGAGACCCTGAGTTTCCTACTAACCAGGGCGGATTGTGCTGCCGGGGAAATATTGCAATGGATCATCTTGACCATCCGGCGAGAGTGAACTATCCCCTGAAACGGGTCGGCAAACGTGGTGCCGGCGAATGGCAAGAAATTTCCTGGGATCAGGCATTGACGGAAATTGCTGAAAAACTTTCCAAGATTCGCGATGAATTCGGCGCAGAAGCCGTTGCTACGGCCGGTGGTACCCAACGGACCGATGACTGGGCCCGCCGGAGGTTTATGAACTTGTTTGGCAGCCCTAACGGATTTCACAATTCCCATTTGTGCTGGATCCCTACTTTTATGGTGGAGACGGCAATCTATGGATGGTGTCCGTTTGACTTGGATTTAGGCAGCAGCCGTTGTTTGGTGTTGTGGGGACAAAATCCAGGCGTGTCCGGTATGCCGGAAATCCACCACATTGTGGAACTGCAAGAAAAAGGCCTGAAACTGATCGTAATTGATCCTCGTTACTCGGAAACTGCCGCCAAAGCGGATATGTGGCTGCCGATTCGTCCTGGATCGGACTTGGCACTGGCATTGGCATGGCTGCATGTTATTATTTATGAAGGCTTGTTTGATCCTGAATTTACGGATGAATGGTGTGTTGGGTTCGGCGAATTAGCGGAACATGTCGCGGACTTCTCGCCAGAGTGGGCGGCGCCGTTGACTTGGTTGACTCCGGAGCAAATCCGGGAAAGCGCTATGATGTATGCTTCCAATAAGCCGGGCAATATCCAATGGGGTACTTCCATTGACCAAATCGGTAAACCGGCCGGCGCAGCGATGCACGCCCGTGCGTTGTTACGCGCTATCACCGGGAACCTGGATGCTCCTGGTTCGGACCTCTTGACCGGTCCTAGTCTGGAATATATCACCGACGAAGAAATGGAAGGCAATGAATTTTTGCCGGAGGAACAGAAAGCGAAACAGCTTGGTTCCGATAAATTTAAAATGGTTACCTGGCCGGGTTATAGTCTAATCGCTGAAAATACCAAACGCGTCTGGGGCAAGGCTCCTACCGCCGAGTGGATGTGTGAAGCCCATCCGCCTTCTGTGTTCCGGGCGATTTTGACGGAAAAACCGTATCCGGTGAAAGCGTTGCTGGTTTCGGCTACGAATCCAATCAACTCGTACGGCGAAACCAAACTGACTATGGAAGCGCTGAAAGCAGTCGATTTCATGGTTACTTGTGAATATTGGCTGACTCCGACCGCCATGCTTTCGGATTATGTGCTGCCGATCGCCGGTGCGTTGGAACGGCCGACGATCACCAGTTCTTACGGCTGCGCCGATTTCATGCTGGCTTCGCAACGGGCCATCCAGCCGATGTATGAACGTCGTAACGACTTCAACTTCTGGCGTGATTTAGGCTGCAAAATGGGACAGGAAGAACACTGGCCGTGGAAAACGGTAGAAGAAGCCTACTTCCATAAAGTTGAGCCGCTTGGTTATGGTGTCGAAAGTTATGATGAGTTCGTAGAGTCGTATCGTTTCCATTTCCCCGAGCGCGAATATCAGAAATACAAACGCATTGGTTTCGCTACTCCTTCCGGAAAAGTGGAATTGTACTCCAGTACTTTGGAAAAATTGGGTTATCCGCCACTGCCTCCATACATTGGACCATCGGAGAATGAGACTGATGATCCGGAGATTGCCGCGGAATATCCGTTGGTATTAACGACCGGCGGCGGTCATATGCCATACCATCATTCCGAGCATTTCCAAATTAAGACCCTGCGTTTCCTCAGCCATGAGCCGTATATGAGCATGAATCCGGCAACGGCGGAAAAACTGGGCATTAAAGAGGGCGATTGGGTTTGGGTTGAAACCAAGCGCGGCCGCATTAAACAAAAAGCCAATTTAACGAACGGCATCGATCCACGGGTTATCTTTACTCCGCGTGGCTGGTGGTATCCGGAACGCGATATGAAGGATCCGGAACTGGGTGGCTGTTTGGAATCCAATACAAACATCCTGACCAGTGTTGCGGATGATGACTGTGATCCGATGAGCGGCGCCTGGGCGAACCGTGGTTTGTTGTGCAAAGTATATAAAGTGACACCAGCGAATGAAAAGGAGGCGAAATAAGATGGCACGCTATGCAATGGTTTTAGACACGCGGCGTTGTGTCGGCTGCCATTCGTGCACAGTCGCTTGCCGTGTGCACAATGACTTGCCTCTTGAGATGATCTATAATCCTGTAGTAACGGTTGGACCTATCGGCGTTTTCCCGAATGTCCATATGGCGCATTTACCGTTGTTGTGCATGCATTGCGGGAACTCACCGTGCGTGGATGCTTGTCCTACCGGCGCTTCGCAGCAGCGTCCGGACGGAATTGTTTTTGTCGAAGAGAAAAAATGCATCAGCTGCAAGGCTTGCGTCATGGCTTGTCCGTATGGCGCACGGGTTTGCAACCACGAAAAAGGAACGGTCCAGAAATGCAATTTCTGTATGGACCGGGTTGATGAAGGCAAACTGCCGCACTGCGTAAAGACCTGCCACCAGAAAGCCCGTATTTTTGGCGATCTGGAAGATGAGACCAGTGAAGTATACAAACTGGTAAATAGCAAACACCCTGTACGTTTATTGGGCGAATTGAATACGGAACCGTACGCATTTTATATTGTCGATTCGGAGGTGAAGCTCTGATGAGTCAAAAGCATGAAGTTTGGGGCTGGATGTTGGCTGTCGATTTCTTCTTTGCCGGAATGGGCGGCGGCATGCTTGTTATTCTTGGACTCTTGGATCTGTTTGTCGGCGAGGGTAGAACCTCGCAACTGGCTACCTTTATGGCCGCGGTATTTATCGGCATTGGATCTTCCTTGCTGATTTTGGAATTGGGACGTCCGTTCCAGGCTTTGCGGGTTTTCATGAACCCGAAGGCCATTCTGACCTTTGGTGCTTGGAGCATGTCGTTCGCGATCACATTTGCTTTGGTCTACCTGTCGTTTGGTTTCGATATGTTTTTCTGGAGCGGTTGGGTATTTGCCCGCAAAATTATTGCCGTTCTCTGCTTCGTTTTTGGTTTAATCGTGGCTACCTACCCGGGCATTTTGCTGGGCCGTCATAAAGGCCGCCCGTTCTGGCATGGCCCTGGGATCATGATCCTGTTCCTGCTCTCCTCTCTCGTTACCGGAGTGGCGGCACATGTTTTATGCGGCTTTATCATCAAGCCGGCTACGATCACTGATGTTTTGGCAACCTTCCCTGCATGGACTGCTGGGTTATTGGCGTTCCAACTGCTATTGTGGTTTGGCTACATGTGGGTGAAAACAAGCGGTGGCACAACGTTAGAGAACGTTGCGACACAACGCTGGTTAAGCGGCGATATCGCTTCCAGCTTCAAATTTGGTTTTATTGGTTTAGGGACGATCGTTCCGTTAATCCTGTCCTTGTCTTCTGCTCCTGCTGCGCAAGCAGTTGGCGCAGCGCTGGTTCTCTTAGGCGGCGCCATCATGCGTATGTTGGTTGTCCGTGGCGGTGAAGACCGTACCTGGTTCCCCGGTGAACAAAAATACCGGTCCAGACTGCCGAAAGGGAATGAAGCATTTCTGAAAGCCTGGAATAAATAAGGGATATGCGATATAATATGAACATTAATTCGGTTAGGAGATTAGGTTATGCAATCAGCTGAAACTACGAAAACAAATACCATCTTGGATACGACGAAAAGCGTCTGTCCGGTTTGCCTGAATGTTATTGATGCGGAAATTGTCACAAAAGGCAAAGCCGTGTATATGGAAAAAACATGCCCGGAGCACGGTCCGTTTACCGCGTATCTGTGGCCGGATGTCGATCACTATCAATGGATGCAAAGTTTCCAATTCCCGTATGTTCGGCCAGAGCAGCCTACTCCTTCTCTGAAAGGATGTCCTGAAGATTGCGGGTTATGTTCATCACATCGCAGACACCCTACCTTGGTTGAGTTTGAAACGACACAAAAATGTAATTTACGTTGTCCGGTATGTTTCATGGCGGCGGGCGAAGTGCAAGCTTCCGCCCCGCCGGACCCGGACTTGGCGCAATTTGAAACCATGTTTAAGGAACTATTGGCGAAAACCAGTCCCTTGACGAGTATTCAATTGACGGGCGGCGAACCCACTACGCGGAAAGACTTGCCTGAAATTGTCGCATTAGGGCGGGAAATTGGTTTTATGGCCATTGAAGTGAATACGAACGGCATGGTCATTTCGCAAGACCCCGCGTATTTAGAAAGGTTAGTAGAAGCGGGAATTAGCGGTATTTACCTCCAATTTGACGGAATGACAAGGGAAGTATACAAAACGATCCGCGGCGCGGATATATTCCCTAATAAACTAAAAGCCATTGAGAATTGCCGGGCGGCCGGGATACAGGTCGTTCTTGCTATGACGGTCATCGCCGGTATCAATGATGACCAAATGGGAGCTGTACTGGAATTTGCCTTGAAAAATCGGGATGTGATTGCAGGTGTTGCCTACCAACCGGCGTTTGGTTCCGGACGGTTTGATGTAGAGCCGGAACAACGGTTAACCATTGGCAATACGGCATTTATGTTGGCAGAGCAGAGCAATGCTATTTTACGGCCATATGATCTTTGGCCGTTGGGTTGTTCGCATTCGTTATGTGATTCTGCTACTTATCTTGTTGAAGATAACGGCGTAATAAAGCCGTTAACATCTATGATCACCCCTCAACAATATATGGATAATTTTGATTCTGACAGTCCGCAAGGTTCGGTGTTCCCTGATATCGCGGATAAACTGTTTCCGGATCTGGGGCCGGGATTGTCGATTGTCATGATGAATTATATGGATGCCATGAATATTGATCTGAAAAAATTGCGGGAATGCAGTATGACGGTTTCCGGGCCGGACGGCAAGATTGTTCCGTTTTGCGTTTTCCAATTAACTGATATTAATGGGAAGAAGAAGGGCGAACAATAATCGCTCGAGGTAATATAATGTCAGAAGAAAAACTTGTGAAAACAAACTGCCGGTTTTGTGGTTATCAGTGTGGATTGATGGCGGAAACCGAAGATGGCCAGGTAAAAGCGGTTCGCCCGGATCCCACACAA
>CAYUNV010000226.1:0-3886 GCA_964446265.1 uncultured Negativicutes bacterium
ACGGTGCCGCCGGGTAGATTCCAGTTTGAAATTGGAATTCAATCGACGCATGAACCCACCTTGGCGGTAATTCAGCGACGCAATGATTGGCCTTTGATCGTGAAAAACGTGCAACGGATTTTATCGCATCGCAATATTCATGTCCATCTTGATCTGATCATTGGTTTGCCTTATGAAAACTATGATTGTTTTTCCCAGTCGTTTAACCAGGTATACGGACTGCAACCCGATATGCTGCAGCTTGGTTTTCTAAAAATGCTGAAAGGAACCGGCATCAGAGAGCAGGCTGGGAACCACGGCTATGTGTATATGGACCAGGCGCCGTATGAAGTACTGGCAAACCGGTATTTATCCTATGGAGAAATACGGCAATTAAAAATCCTGGAAGATTTATTTGAGCAACTGTATAATAGCGGCCGTTTTCGCCACACCTTATCGTGGCTTATTGCCTTGTACGGAAAGGGCGCATTTGCTTTTTATGCGGCGTTTGCAAAAGATTGGGAAGCTTCCGGGGCGCATGCCCGGGCCCACAGTCCCAAAATGCTCTTTCGTTCGATTGCCGGGTTTTGTAACCATTTTGCGCCTGAACAGCTGAACGCTTGTTTGCAATGGCTGAAGTTTGACGCGTTGCTGCATCATGCCGCAAGCAAAGATACTGATTTTCTTCCCTGGAACGGAGAAGAGTGGTTGGCGGAAAAGAGTGTGTTATGGCGCGACATCGACACAATGCAGCGGTATATTCCCGAGTATTTCTTTTCGAATTGGCGGGCGGTAAAAAATGGGTATCCGATCGAAGTCTTTTCTGTGAACATTCCGGCGTACCTCCGGAATGGCGGGCCGTTACGGCTGGAAAATACCCCGGTGCTATTTTACCGGACTCCGCAGGGCTGGGTTTATCGACAAATCGCGGAAGAAGATTTTGGCATGGCAAAAGGATGATAGTATGAGTGTATATAATAAATATTCGGATCATTTGCGGCAGCGTTATGGGCAAAAGGTCTATAAATTACCGATTAATTTACCGGTCACTTGCCCAAACCGGGACGGTACCATGGGCTTGAATGGCTGTGCTTTTTGCGGCGAAGACGGAGCTGGGTTTGAAAGCCACCCGCAGTCCATGCCGGTTACAGAGCAAATCCGGCTGGATAAATTGCGGATTGCGCCTAAATACAAGGCAAATAAATTTATTGCCTATTTCCAAAATTTTAGTAATACGTATTTGCCGGCAGAAGAACTGGAAGTGTATGTTTTGGAAGCCTGCCAGCCTGATATAGTGGGAATTGCAATTTCCACCCGCCCGGACTGTATTAATCAACAGCAACTGCAAGTTCTTAGCCGTATCCAGGCGTCAACCGGCATTGACATTGCGGTTGAACTGGGATTGCAGACGGTAAACTATCGGACGCTTGCTGCTATTAATCGTGGCCATACTTTAGCGGAGTTTATTGATGCCGTATTGCGGATCAAAGCACATTCGATGGAGGTGTGCGCACATCTAATCCTGAATCTTCCGGGTGATGATTGGCTGGATGTAATTGAAAATGCGAAGATTTTGTCTGCACTGCAGGTCGATCAAGTGAAATTGCATGCTTTGTATATTATGAGTAAAACCAAGATGGCTGAATGGTATGAAGCCGGCGCCATCCAACTTATCAGCCAAACAGAATATGTTGAACGGGTAGTCGCTTTTTTATCTTATCTACATCCGGATATTGTTGTTCAGCGATTAATTGGGCGGGCGCCGCGCGAAGGGACCGTATTTGTAAATTGGCAGACAAGTTGGTGGAAAATCCAGGAGCAAATTGAACAACGAATGCAAGAACTGGGTATCCGGCAAGGTTGTAAATGTGATTATTTAAACGGCAGTGCGACACATAAACGCTTTGGTTCTGTTTGACGGTTTGACGGCATATTGGTGAATGATTGATAGTCTGAATTTTGGAGGGCGGAAAATGGAAGTGCGTAAGATATTTAAAGCGGGCAACAGTTGTGTTGTGTCGTTGCCGGGGAATCTTTTAAAATCATTGGGGATCCGGGAAGGATCGCATGTTTCCATTGAAGTGAACCGAGAAAACAGGGAATTGATATTGAAACCGGTTGTGGTTAAAAGAAATGATATGTCGTTAGAGTTTGTCCGCCTCGTAGATAAATTGTTGGTGGATTATGACTATGCGATCCGGAGGTTGACGGAATAATGCGGTATATCACATTAGAAGAGGTTATCTACATTTATACGGAAATTATCAAACGTAACAATGGAAAAGCGGGCATAAAGGAAGAAACAATCTTAGAAGATGTGGCGAAACCGATGGTAACGTTTGAAGGGGAAGAATTATATCCTGATTTGTTTACCAAAGTAGCGGTGCTGATTTTTGCCTTTATCAATAATCGGCCTTTTATCAGTGAAAATAAATGTGTCGCGGTCCTATGCGCACTGTTTGTTTTACGTGTAAATGGGTATCATCTTACGGCAACACAGGAAAGTCTGGTGAATTTTATCAATGGAATTGAAGAAGGTAAATATAAAGTGGATCATTTGATCACCTGGCTGCGCAAAAATGCTGTGCCGGCATAGAAAAGCAAATATTATTGTGAAAATACTGATAATTAAGCAGGAATTATTTTGCTGTTGTAGAATGGTAAAATTAGTTAGACGTTTTTGTAATGGGGCAATACAGTATGGCAAACTTGCTGAAAGGCAGGGACGCAAAGCCGTGGGTCTAAAAGCCGCGGGTACTGGGCTCAGGACTGCCAGGCTGCACCGGATTCATCCGGCTGTTCCGGCAGTTTTTGCGTTTAAATCCTGGAATAAGAGTCGCTTCATACTGAACGCGGCAATATGAAAAGGTTCGGAATTATTTAGTGTATCAACCTCCGATTTTGGGCAGACCGGGTTTGGTCATAATGATAAAGATAACGTAACTTATTTAGGAGGGGGAATATGATACGCATAGTCCGTCGCATATTGATTGGAAAACCTCTTCATAATAAAGAACTGGCCCATGAACGGCTTCCCAAGTGGAAAGCCTTGTCTATTTTTTCCTCCGATGCGTTGTCTTCTGTAGCATATGGGCCGGAACAAATCATGCTTACGTTGGTTGCTGTTCCGGGAATGATGGCTTATGGTTACATGTCACCAGTGGCTATATCTATTCTGTTATTATTGGCCATCGTCGCTTTATCTTACGTTCAAGTTGCCAGAGCGAACCCAGGCGGTGGAGGCGCTTATGCCGTTGCGAAGAAAAATCTAGGTACTATGCCGGCGTTGATCGCGGCTGGTTCTGTTTTTGCCGATTATGTGCTGACGGCTGCGGTTAGCGTATCGGCCGGCACGGCAGCTATTATCTCCGCTTTTCCCAGCCTGGCTGGCCATGAGGTGAATATTGACCTTGCGGTATTGTTTGGGATATTGATGCTGGTTAACTTAAGAGGCGTGAGGGAATCGTCCAATGCTTTTGTGATCCCTACCTATGCTTTTTTGCTCGGTGTAATTGTTTTAATTATAACGGGAATATGGAAAGCGATGGTTGACAGTCCATACCTATTGCCGCCGGAATCTGTTGCCAGACAGCAAATGGACTGGGCTATGCTATTTCTTGTACTGCGGGCTTTCGCTAATGGTTGCAGCTCGATGACAGGGGTGGAAGCGATCGCAGACAGTGTTCCCATGTTCCGTGCTCCAGAGTCGCGCAATGCTGCGGTAACGACCTATTGGATGGCAGGTATTCTGGGGTTTATGTTTATCGGCATTACATATCTCATTATGCATTATCATATTATGCCGATCGCGGATGTTACCGCCATGTCGCAATTGGCAGAACACATTTTTGGCCGCTCCTCAGCATATTTTTATATACAAATTACCACAATGTTAGTACTGTATCTC
>CAYUNV010000226.1:3896-5431 GCA_964446265.1 uncultured Negativicutes bacterium
ACGGATTGCCGATCCTTTTATCCATTGTTGCCAAAGATGGTTATATGCCGCGCTATTTGTCTGCACGCGGTGAACGCTTGACATTTTCCAATGGAATAATTTTATTAACGGTGGCTGCAGGATTGTTAATTATAGTATTTGCAGGAAATATAGAGCACCTGATTTCACTCTATGCGATTGGGGTTTTTATATCATTTACGATTGCACAAAGCAGCATGGTTGTTCACTGGAACCGGGAAAGAGGAGACGGCTGGCGGGTCAGGGCGTTTTTGAATGGATTAGGCGCGGTTGTTACCGGCCTGGTGGTGATTATTATTACGTTGACTAAGTTTATATATGGGGCTTGGATTATTTTACTGTTCATTCCGATGATGATCTATGTTTTCAGAGCGATCCGGGCACACTATGATTCCTTGTCAAAACAATTGCATTTGCCGGATGAATGCTATGAAGAAGGAGCTGCAAAATTCCCCACAGGCAAGCATATTGTTATTGTACCGGTAGCTACCCCGACACGGGTGGTGTATGATACCATCAAGTATGCCAAAATGATTGGCGATGAGATTATTGCCGTCAACGTATCCGATGACGACGAAACCGAAAAAAAACTGCGGGAAAAGTGGGAACGGTGGGATCCGGGGGTTGAGTTAAAAATTATTCGCTCGCCCTTCCGGTTATTAATGCGGCCTTTATTAAATTTTATTGAGAAAAAAGAACGGGAAAAAGGCCCCGATGATTATATTACGGTTATCATCCCCGAGTTTGAAACTCACAAGTTATGGCACAGTTTGTTGCATGGCCAGACAGGCTGGTTTCTGCGCCAGATGTTAATCTGGAAGAAAAATATTGTTGTCACAACTGTGCCGTATCATTTAAAGGAGTAGGGCGGAGACAAATATTATTCAGCCTCGTGCTAATACCGAATGAAAGATACCTGCAATTAACGAATAATTCAGAGAAAACTTTCTTTTCCGTGAATTTATTTTGCTCTTTACAAGATATACGTTCACTGCTAACATAGAGAAGTATTAAAATGTGAGGTGTATTTAGCAGTGAAAAAAATTGAATTACTTGCCCGTATTGAAAAGTTATCCTCGATTGTTCACAGTAAAGATTTGGCACAATTCAACCTAGATGAAGCCAGCATTAATGAAATGCGTCGGTCGCTTGATGAATTGACTGACAGCTATGTGAACGAATATTGTTCCTCTATCCGTTAATTTTTCTCTTGGCATCATTTATTGCATGATATTTTGATTAATGAAGCACTACTGTTTATAATAAAATTCGGATCGCTCTGAGAATTTCTTGGGGCGATTTTTTCTTTTCAAGTTTAGCTCGAAGGACACACGATCTGCAAAAGTCTGGAAACATAGTGTATCGTATGGTCTTTGGCGTGATGATTTGCATGTTATTTGGGATCAAGATATATTTCGTTAGCAAAAAAGTACTAAAAAGATGTAAAAAACGCAAAAAACGCAAAAAACGCGTTGACAGAGGAAAAGAGCTGTGCTAATATATAAAAGTCGCCGATG
>CAYUNV010000227.1:0-4284 GCA_964446265.1 uncultured Negativicutes bacterium
CGGCGCTTGTGTTTGAACAGTATTTTACCCGCAAGAAAGCGTGGTATTCTATTTCGCTATACAGCCCGGGCAAAGATTACTTTGTCGTATGTTTTGAAAATATTACGAAAAACAAACTGCTCGCGGCGGAAAAAGAACGGATCTGGGGCCGTTACGAGGCCTTAGTGCAGCAGTCTTTCGATGCGATCATTCTTGTTGATCCGGCTTCGCATACGATTGTCGAAGTCAATCAACGTCTTTGCCAAATGACCGGCTATAATGCGGAAGAGCTAATCGGCTTAGATCTGGGCTATATATTATTGTCCGATACAAATGAGTTAACTCTTTGCCAGGAAGAATTACTGCAACGGCAATTTGTTTCGCCGGCCCTGCGGAAAGTTCGTTGCAAGGGCGGGTCCTTTTTTGAAACGGAACGGGTAGCGACCGTTATTGCGTACCAGGGAAGAATCCTGGAACTGATTACCTTGCATGATATCAGCGAAGAACGGAAGCTGCAGCAAAAAATCAATGAAGATGTGTATTTAGCCGGAAGTTTTCAACGGCAGATGCTGCCGCCGGAACTCAGTAATGAATTTGTGGAAGTGAAAAATATCTATCATCCTTTGCGGGTTGTCAGCGGCGATTTTTTTGATTATAGTTTGTCAAAAGACGGGTCCCAGTTAACTGGATATTTGGTGGACGTTGCCGGCCATGGTTTGGCGACAGCGTTGGAAACTGCGGCAATCAACGTTTTTTTAAAAAATCAGATGCTGGAAGGCCAAGCGCCGACGGAACAGCAACTGAAAAAAATCAACGATGAAATGATCAGCCATTTTAAAGAGGGAACCTTTGCTGCGCTGATTTTTTACCATTTTGATTTCGCTGCCGGTATATTAACGTGCGCGTTTTGCGGCATCAACTGGTTTTTGGCATCGTGTACACAGAAACAGGGTTGGATCAAGCGTAAAGGCAGTTTTATGGGCGTATTCCATCACGCGGAATTTGACATCGTGAAAATCCCGTTAGTGCCAGGCGATTGTTTTTATTTTTTAACGGATGGCTTTAGCGATTGGTTTCCCGAAGCCAAGATGTGTTATTTATCGGACTTCGAAGCATCGACTCAATTTTTGATCGAGTTAACGAAGCGTGAAACGATGGACGATTGTTCGGCAATTTGCGTTAAAATTCGTGGGTTGAGGGACCATTACCAGTTTCATTTCAATGGTATTTCTGACGTGAGTGGTTTGCACAAACGAATTCGCCAAATTTTGGAACTCTGGGCTCCGATGCAGGTTGGACGTCTTGAAATTGTTGCGAATGAGGCGATCAACAATGTATTGTTACATGGTTCCGGGCACGGCTATATCCGACTTCGACGCGTCAAAGGACGGCACATTATTATGAGGATCAAAGACAGTAAAGAAGGTTCGACGGCAGGCCATATTTTGTGCAACTACGATGCGCAAGCCCCTGAAGACCTACTTCAGACGATGAAGACCGAGGGCGGCCGGGGCATCTTATTGATGAAACAACTCACGGATCGGATTTGTTACAGCCGGGATGGCAGTGAAATTTTGTTGGTTTCCCGGATGGAATGAAAGATATACTATTTTGCAAAGCCCAAAGTTTATCCGGAAACTTTGGGCTTTGTTGGATAATACAAAAATTGAGTTGTAAACCGATAGGAAATATGATTAAATGAAAGTTGTGTGAGGCGGTTTAAACCATGATGAAAAGTCAGAATGATGCGACCAGTCTGACAATCTTTTTTTAACAAAAGTCAGAGCGAATAAAAAATGAGTATTTTTACATCTGTTTATTGAAGCTGCACCGCTTTTCCCCAAAATGAATCCCTCGATAATTACGTGATGAAATTTGTAGAATACTACGTGTTTTTTCAATTTTACAATCGAATTTAGAGTTGACTGACCATTATGACGTATTTTCACTAGTTTGTACGAAGAATCCTATTATATAAAATGCGAAAATGAAGGGTAGGATCATGGTGAACAATATCATTCATCTCGAGGAACAAAAATGCGTAGGATGTAATAAGTGTATTGCCAAATGTCCGGCAGATGATGCGAATGTAGCTTACTTGGTAGATGGGAAAAATAAAGTGAAAATCAATGCAAATCGATGTATATTGTGTGGCCACTGTGTTGAGGTATGTGATCATGAAGCAAGAACTTTTGACGATGATACAGACCGTTTTTTTGCCGATCTGGAAAAAGGAACTCCCATTTCTATTATTGCCGCTCCTGCTATTCGGTATAATTTCCCCAATTACAAAAAGTTATTTGGTTTTTTGGAGTCAAAAGGAGTTCGGGTAATCTATGATGTTTCGTTTGGCGCTGACATTACGACCTGGGCTTACCTAAAAGCGATAACGGAAAAACATCTGGGATCGATTATTGCCCAGCCATGTCCGGCCATTGTATCCTATGTTGAAAAATATAAGCCGGAATTGATTCCTTATCTGGCCCCTATTCACAGTCCGTCTCTTTGCACAGCCATCTATATGAAGAAGTATAAGGGGATTGGGGATAAACTGGCATTTCTTTCGCCGTGCCTGGGGAAAGTGGAAGAATTTGCCGATACGGCGCCGTATGTTGATTATAATGTTACTTATAAAAAATTAGCGGAATACTTGAAAAAGACGGGAAGCAATGTTAATTCTTTTCCTGAAGCGGATTTTGACGACATTGGCTGTGGTTTGGGTTTGACGTTCAGTCGTCCCGGCGGCTTGAAGGAAAATGTTGAATTTCATACCGGTGGAAAGGCATGGGTGCGCCAAATAGAAGGGATGCATGCGTATGATTATCTTTCCGAGTATGCCGAACGGGTTAAAAACGATAAAAAACTTCCCTTGTTGGTGGATATATTGAATTGTGTCAACGGATGCAATTTGGGGACAGGCACTTGTAAGGACATTTATGTCGATGACATTGATTTTGCAATGAACAATTATAAGGACGAAAAATTAACACAAAGAAACAAAAGAAAATTATTCAAAACAGTATACACATTGTTTGAGCAATTCGATAAAGAACTTGATTTGCAGGATTTTGTCAGAACCTATAAAGACAAGTCGGTTCTAGTTGATACGAAAGATTTTACGGAACCGGAATATAATCGGGTTTTTAACGATATGAATAAAAAAACAAGCGTGGAACGCAATATTAATTGTTATGCCTGCGGCTATGGCAGCTGCAAACGCTTTGTACGGGCGATGTTAAACGGTGACAATATATTGGAGAATTGTATCAATTATGAACGGTCCTTGGTACAGACAGAACATGCTAAGGTGGAGGAAAAGATTCAAGAATTTGGCGATCTGCAGCGAATGTTCGAGGATATTCAGCGCTTGAACCAAGAAAAAGAAGAAAGCAGAAACCGTGTGATTACGACAGTTGCCCAAATTACGCAGGCGATTGACGAGGTGGCGGCTGGCAGCGGAAATGATGCCGATGCAATCGAAAAAATCAGTCGGCAAATACAAGAGATCCAACAAAATGCGATGATATTGCGGCAGTCGATCCACGATGTGGAACGAAAATTGAATGATTTTGCCAATGCTTCCGGTGAAATCGTTCATATTTCCGGTCAGACTAATTTACTGGCTCTAAATGCTTCAATAGAGGCGGCAAGAGCAGGGGAACATGGAAAAGGATTTGCTGTGGTTGCAGAGGAAGTCAGAAAATTGGCCGAGCAATCGAAAAATGTTGTTAGTTCAACCATGGCGAGTGAACAGGATATACGGACGCGCAATAGGGAAGTATTGAATATTGCGGATGACCTTGAGAAACAAGTGCAAGTGGTTAATGAAAAAACGGTAGAAATTTCTGCAACCATACAGGAGGTAACGGCGCGCTGCCAGGAAATTGCGGCCACTGCAAAACTACTGTTAGGGTAAAATCGCGGTTGATATTCGTGGAGTAATCATTGCGATGGCTGAAAAACTATGCTACCATTGAACTGAGTTTTATAATATCGAACAAGAGGAGCAACTGGATTTATGGCAGACAAGCATGACGGCGAACGGCATATTCAATCCGTCTTTCGGGCTTTAAAAATATTAGAATGTGTTGCCGAAAATGACAATTTGATTAGTTTGACCGAGATAAGCCAAAAAATGGGTTTAAGCAAAAGTACGACCCATGGCCTGATTGCAACGTTGGAGAAGTATGGTTATATGCAACAGGAACCTATTACCGGGAAATATGCATTAGGCCTGAAAACGTTTGAATTAGGCCAGGCCTATGCATCTAATCTTGATGTCCGGGAAATTGCCATGCCGGATTT
>CAYUNV010000227.1:4294-5410 GCA_964446265.1 uncultured Negativicutes bacterium
TACGGGAATTATCTTCGGTGTATCAAGAAACAGCTCACCTTGCGGTCCTTTCCGGCGACGAAGTTGTCTATATTGATAAGGTGGACGGATCCCGTTCTATAGGAATCCGCTCTCGGATTGGCGGCCGCAATCCTGCGTATTGTACAGGGGTCGGTAAGGTTTTGTTATCCGGTTTAAGCGAGAACAAAATACAAGAGATGTATAAGAACAAGCAGTTTCAGAAGTTTACTAAGAATACGGTGGCTGATGTCCCAACTTTATTGCAGCAAATCCAGCAGATACAGGAAATGGGTTATGCCTTTGACATGGAAGAGATTGAACCGGATTTGCAGTGTGTTGCTGCGCCGATACGGGATAGTCAGGGAAGTGTGATCGCCGCGATCAGTCTTTCCGGCCCGGCAAACCGTTTTCGTAATATCGAACAAATTACTCATGATGTAGTAAAAGCAGCCGAGCAAATTTCGGTGCGGCTTGGCTATAAGCGGAAAACGGGTTTCGTGAAATAATTTTAATCGTCAGTCGAGATAATATTGACAACGACAGGGATTTCAAGATAAAGTAAGAGTATAAGAAAACATGAACAGTGTTTGATAATGTCGTACTACAATCGGTGAAAAATGGGTGAATTTTTGGTTTTGCAAAAAACAAAGGAGTGGTGCACAGAAATAATATGAACATAGTTTGACGATGGCGTACATGGGTGCGTTGTTTTTTGTTCATCTGTTGATGAACTTTGGTTGTTAAATTTAAGATATTTGAAAGGATGACTGAACTTGGGACAAAAAAAACTGAAGGCAGCGATCATTGGTCCGGGTAATATCGGGATTGATTTAATGATGAAGATTCGACGGAGCAGCGTGTTGGAATTGAGCCTTATGGCCGGAATTATACCGGGTTCGCAAGGGTTGCAAATGGCTGCGGATTTTGGCATAGCGACAACGGATAAGGGAATTGACGGAGTATTAGCATTTCCTGGGCTGGATATTGTTTTTGATGCTACGGGTGCAAGCGCCCATCAGAAACATGCTCCTTTGTTGAAGAAAGCAGGGATTTTTGCGATCGATTTGACTCCGGCAGCGGTTGGACCGTATGTCATTCCGTCCGTCAATATTGATG
>CAYUNV010000228.1:0-5399 GCA_964446265.1 uncultured Negativicutes bacterium
ATACCCATATATCCTTATTTACCCTAAAACAAAGATACCTATTTATAGTGCAAAACATATGCCATTTTGATTGTCATTTATGGCATATGCGGCAATTATTACCGAAAAAATTGCTGCTAAATTATAAATTGTTTGATAATAACAGTTGACAATTAACATAGTAAGTTCTAGAATATATTATAGTTTTTGTTTCATCTCCCCTACCGGTGACTTTCAGTTCAGCGGTAAAGTAGACTTTTTGCATGCAAGGCAAAAAACGGGCAATTGTCTTCTCCCTAGAAGACAATTGCCCGTTACGCCGTTTGGAAAAATATTATTCCCTTATTCTTTACAAAAAACTTTAGTCTTACGCCGATTTCGCAGCGGCCGAATCGCTTTTGCGTTGTTTAAACGTCATAGCAACCAACGAGGAACACAGCATTGCGACGATAAAATACTGGAACGCCGCGTCGTAGTTTTTCCCGTTGCCAAGGCCGATAAGAAAACCAGCAGCCAGCGGCGAAATGAAACCGGCAATTTGTCCTGCCATGTTTACAAAGCCCATGGCCCGACCGGTGATCTCTCTCGGAATGGCACTAACCGGAAGGTTGTACAATGAACCGGTAGCAAAGAAGATCATAAAACCGGTCAGTGTCTGCCAGATGATCAATGTGTTCAGGTCTGCAGCAGTATACGTCATATACAGCGTGAAACAAGACAGCCATTGAGAAATAATCAACGGAATTTTACGGTTATTTTTCATCGGGCCGTCACCAATCCAGCCTGCCAGCAAGAACCCAGCCGCTCCAGCTACGAACGGAATTGAGGCAATCCAGCCCAATTGAGCCGTTGTCAAACCTTTAGCTAATTTCAGGTAAGACGGCAGCCAGGAAACGAAACCATAGGTTACCATGTTAGAAAAGAACAAAATGCCAAAGGATTTATACACCGTTTGTTCCTTGACGATTTCCCAGAAGGAAACATTGGCTTTAGTCCCGAAACTGACGCCGAGATCTTCTTCTTTTTCTGCCAATTCATCCAGTTCTTCTTTGGTAATTCCCGGTTTATCAGCCGGATTATCCGGTAATTTCCACCAAATCCAGGCAACCAGCAAAGCGCCGGGGATAAACAGCAAATAATAAACCGAGCGCCAACCATATACAGTAATCAAAGATGCGATGAACCAAGGAGTAACAGCCGGAGCAAGAACGGTACCCGCCATCATTAAGCCAGAGCCAATACCTCGCAAGTTCAGCGGCAGCCAGTTCGCATTGGCTTTCCAGGTCGCTGCCGGAGCAGTTCCTTCACCGATGCCGAAAACAACCCGTGCTATCAACATCTGTGAGAGGTTACCTACCGCGCCGGTAACAGCAGTAAATGCCGACCACCACAATACGGCACCAGCCAATACTTTACGAGCGCCATATTTATCTGCAAGCAATCCACCAGGTATTTGCATAACAAAATAGCCGAGGAAAAATGCGCTCATTACGCCGCCCATCTCAATCGGTTTCAGCCCAAAGTCTGTTGCAATATACGGAATAGTTACCGCCATTACCATCCGGTCGATATGACACAAGAACCAAACCGAACAAACAACAGCCATCGATGTGTATGCATGCTTCCATTTCATCGTACATTTCCCCCTCTAAATATAATTGCACTTTTAGTACACATTAAACAGGAAAACTCCAAATCTTTTTATTTTTTATGAATGCAGAAATTTGATTCGCTTGCCACGGGCGATATTCCTCTTTGTCATCCCTCCTCATTGGAACATCCGCGCAATGCAATTTTTATCACCTCCATTTTTCCGCAACGTTGCACTAGTTAATTCTTTAACTTACAAATTGACATTGTTGCATTTTTAAATCTGCTAAGTAGTATTGCAATAATCATTCCAATTGGTTCAAAATCGCAAAAATCAGCGTCGCAAAAGATATAACTTAAAAAGCCCGTTCTCTTTACTAACGATAAGCACGAATGAAACCGTGTCGAATTGTATGAATTTTATACATTATTCAAGCAGGATTGTATACATTGTATATAATCCTGCTTTGTTGTTCGTACACACTCCTTCAGCTATTGACAATGCCTTCAACACGATAATCAAACCGTCCTGACGATTATATTGCAAAAATTTATTGTATTTTTAAAATATTGGGTTAATTTTATTTTAAAAAGGAAGAGAAAGAGTGTGCGGAAAATCGCACACTCTTTCTCTTTCCTAAACCTATATCACCATAGTATATAATATATACACAAGAATCAAGTTTTCATTGCGTCTTGTAACAACAATTTTACCGGCTTACTTAATGGCTTCAACCAACACAGCCATACCTTGGCCGCCGCCGATGCACAAGCTGGCAATACCATAACGGCCGCCGCGGCGTTGCAATTCATGGACAAGAGTGTTAATCAAGCGGGTTCCGGTAGCGCCCAGCGGGTGACCCAACGCAATACCGCCGCCGTTAACGTTCAGACGATCATACAAGGAAGTGCCAGGCATCATGTTCAATTCGCGAAGCACACCTAAAGATTGAGCTGCAAACGCTTCGTTGAATTCAAACAAATCGATTTCGTCTAATTTCAAGCCAGTGCGTTTTAATACGGATTGAACCGCACTCACCGGACCAAGGCCCATTACCCAGGGATCCAAGCCGGTTGCAGCGTGGGCAACGATGCGAGCCATTGGTTTTAAGCCCAATTGCTTGCATTTCGTTTCTGACATCAGAACAACAGCCGAAGCCGCGTCATTCATGCCGGAAGCATTGCCGGCCGTAACAGTACCGCCGTCCCGTTTAAAGGCAGGCTTTAATTTCGCCATTTGTTCCACATTGGTTTCCCGAGCATGCTCGTCAGTAGCAAACATGATTGAACCTTTTTTGTTTTTTACTTCATACGGTACGATTTCGTCAGCAAATTTGCCGGCTTTGATTGCTGCGATCGCTTTTTGATGGCTATGGACAGCGTATTCATCTTGCTCTTCCCGGGAAATATTGTAGCGCTCAGCAATCCGTTCTGCCGTCATGCCCATGTTAATGCCGGCATATTCTTTCCATTCCGGAGCGCTGGTTTGTGCGCCGCGGACAAATCCGTCAATAAGGGTAACATTGCCCAGACGGAATGGATCGAAACGGCTGGAAGGCGGCAAATAGAACAGAACTCTTGACAAGCTCTCAACACCGCCGGCAACAACAATGTCACCATAGCCGGTCTGAATTTGTTGTGTTCCCGATACCAATGCCTGCAACGAAGCAGCGCATTGACGGTCGATGGTATAACCCGGCACAGTTAACGGCAGTCCCGCTTGGAGCGCTGCTGATCTGCCGATATTGCTGCACTCCGGGTTAGCCTGTACATGGCCAAGAATAACTTCGTTGATTTGGTCCGCCTTGTCTTCGATGTTAGAGCGTTTTACAACCTCCTTGATAACATGGGCTGCCAAATCTTGCGGTTTTTCATTCTTTAAAGTACCCATAAAAGTTCCGACTGCAGTTCTTGCAGCGCTTGTAATTACGACATTTTCCATTACTACTATTCCTCCCATATAAAAATAAACGGAGAACGCCGAAAGGTTGCAGCAATACCTGCTACAGCCTTCCAGCGTTGCAAACCTATTCTATTTTAAAATATCTTATTTGGTCTCGAATTTTTTGAATTTCTCCAACATACGGCGCGGAGTGTTGGTTTCCCGCTCATACAGCGGCAGTTCTTCGTTCATACCGCACAGGTATTTCGCGATGCCTTTCAAGCCTTCGATGTCATAGGCGCCCATCATTGCGATGGTTTCCATGATCGGGGATCCGCCGCCATGTACGCCGGCTACCATCGTAGCGCCTGCGAAGTGGCCGCACAGTTGGTTTTCTACCATCCGGAAGCAGCGATGCGTATCTTCTGCCGATACAGCACGGTTTCTTCTCAGATATTTGTTGCAAAGCTCAGCCGTTTCCGGAGCAAAGAACTCTTCTTCGGTCGGCAGCGTAGCGCTCATACCACCGGCAAGGTCAGCCAGTGTGTTGTACTCGCCGTAAATATTTTCCCCAGCCAGTTTTCTACCGGCGTTCGTCAGGATTTCGTCCGGTGCCCAAGTGCCCGACGGCATTCTTACTGCGCGGTATGCTGCAGCTTGACCGGAAGCAAATACCAATTCAGCAACGCTGATGATATGGCAGATCTTATCTTTTACGTGTTCTGCTTTTTCAATCCCATTAACTTCTGCTACCAACGCGCATTGGCTGGCCATTACTTCAGAAATTGCTGTTTTACAGCCAGTATAGGAGTGTCTGTGGAAGTGTGCGAACATCAATGCCAGGTAACCTGCGTATTGAACAACGCCTGGATGCTCCAAGCCGTTCATAAACAGACGATCGTACGGTACAAAGGTGTCATCAAACACTGTCATGGACTCAACGTCGCCAACATGGCCCATCGGAGCGTCCAAATGTTTCCGCTTGCTGTGGCCGCCGGCCAACGCCATCAATTTTACGCCTTCCCAGTCGCCAGGAAGAGCGAACGCTACAGCATAAGCAGCATCTTTCGAACCCATGAAGCGAGTCGGAGTTACGATGATTTCATCAACGTACGGCGCATTGGAGTTACAGCATTTTGCACCGCGAACGATAACCCCTTTACAAGGTTTGCCGTCTACACCGATACCATCAACATCGGTTTTTACGATCCGTACATACATATCCGGATCTTCTTGTTCATGCGGGCGCTTCATCCGATCGCCTTTTACGTCCGTTTGGGCGCAGTTGCCGATCAGGTCATTGTCCTGGAAATATTTCAGGTATTTGAGGAACCGCTCGTTGTATTGAGTTCCCAATGCTTGGTCCATATCGTACGTAACAACAGACAACGCATTGATAGCGTCAACGCCCATGCAACGTTGGATACAACCGCCCACTCTGTGGCACAGTAACCGGGTCATGCGTTGCTTTTTCAGCAAATCATCCATGCTTTGATGAATATGGTTGAAACGGTTTACTTTTTCGCCAGTAATATGGGATGTAGCAGTGCAAACTTCTTCATAACGAGGATCTTCCGCACAATCGTAAGTCTGTTTCATAACATACAAACCGCCGTTTAAATATTCGCCGGTTCTATCGAGTTTCTTACCGTTAAGATAAACATTGGGTTTCATTTTTCTAAGACGTTCTACATAAGCTTCGTAACCTTTGATTGCCATCCTTTTCTTACCTCCAAAATTTTTATTCAGTATCCCCAAGAAAAACTACCGCTCATCTATATTGCATAAATTGTGCCAATCATTATCGAATTCAAAAAAATTCTTCCCCGCCTTGTTTTTCAGTCTATTTTCTCTTCGTTTCCACATTCCCGTCACAATTTGTCGTGTATATTTTTGATACAATTGCGTTTTTCTATTATTGCTTTTTGTTTCTTTTGTATATGTTGTA
>CAYUNV010000229.1:0-5379 GCA_964446265.1 uncultured Negativicutes bacterium
GTCTGGGTTGGCAAGAATGGTTTATTTTGGTTAAGATTTTATTTATTAGTTTCTTAGTTTATGGGGCTTTCCGCTACAATATAATTTCCGTTAATTTGATAAAAAGCCTGAATTGGAGACAGAAGACTCAATAACTGTTGGTAGATTGAGATAAGAAGCCATCGTAGTGACGGGCATAATCAACTACTGGGGGATTTATATGTGTGGTATTGCCGGAGTAATCAGTCGTTCCGGGAGGGCTTTCAATCCTAGAAAAATTAAGGACATGTGTGATGTTTTGGCACATCGGGGTCCCGACGATGCTGGATATGTGTTTTTTCGACAGGGTCAGCGGATAACAGGTGAGGGGGAGTATTGGTGCAGCTTTGTTGATCCAAAGTTTAGACACCTCAACGAGCACCTTCCGGCCCTCGACAGTGACTACTATTGCAATGAGGTTTCGCAACACCCAATTACGGTAGGATTAGGTCACCGGCGGTTGTCGATTATCGATCTAACCCATTATGGGCATCAACCGATGTGCAGTTCTGATAGGCGTTACTGGGTGGTATTTAATGGCGAAATCTATAATTATCTCGAAATAAGGGAAGAGTTAAGCTCCCGAGGCCATATTTTCCGAACTCGCACAGACACAGAAGTGCTGTTACACCTGTGGGAAGAGTATGGCGCCGATTCGATTTCGAAATTGAATGGCATGTTCGCGTTTGCCCTCTATGATAGGGTTGACAACATTATGATACTTGCACGAGATCGATTCGGAGTTAAGCCGTTATATTACGCACTGACGGAGGATTTCGTTATATTTGGCAGTGAGACGAAGGCGATTTTGGCAAGCGGCCTTCTTTCCGCTGAGATTGATCCTGACGCGCTGGCTGAATATTTCGCATTTCAAAACATATTCAGTGAAAGAACGCTATTCAATAGCATAAGAATCCTGCCGGCTGGGTGTATGCTGCAAGTTACGCCAACTAGCGATAAAAGTCTAAAAGCTCGAAAGTATGATGCCGGATTTCCTGCCTTGAACATCGACATGGATCACTCTGGCGACGAACTTTCGCGCGATATCGTCAGGACCTTCGAAGCCAGCGTAACTCGCCAGTTGATGAGTGATGTTCCGGTGGGCGCTTATCTTTCTGGCGGTATGGATTCTGGATCGATAGTCGCGATCGCTGGAAGAACAATACCTCGGCTCTTGACCTTTACAGCTGGGTTTGACCTGACTAACGTGAACGGTATTGAGCAGGGTTTTGATGAACGGGGATTGTCGGAAAAGCTGGCACATTATCTACAGACCGAACACTATGAAGTAGTGCTTCATGCGGGAGATATGCCTGCGATTATGGAGCGTCTTACTTGGCATGTTGATGACCCTCGTGTCGGCATGTGCCACCAAAATTGGTATGCCGCAAAGCTGGCTAGCAGGTTTGTCAAAGTATGTTTGTCTGGTGCAGGCGGAGATGAGCTTTTTGGGGGCTATCCCTGGCGATATCGCCACGGACTCGATTCGACGGATGTGCTGGGGTTTGATGATAGCTATTTTAATTATTGGAATCGACTAGTCGAGCCCAGTAAGCTGTCAGAATTATTTTCGTCTGATATACAAAGTAACATTCCGATAGCTCGACAGGCATTTCAAGCAGTCATGGATGATTTACCGCAGTATAACCCCGAGTATTCAAGAGAAACCAATTTTTTACATCGCGCATTGTGTTTTGAATTTAAGACCTTTTTACATGGATTACTTATTATCGAAGATAGAGTTAGCATGGCTCATAGCCTGGAAGTGCGGGTGCCATTCCTCGATAACCAGCTCGCTGACCTTGCTATGCGGATCAGTCCTCAATTAAAAGTAAAGGGGACGGCCTTGAATTATAACCAATCTCATATTCAAACTGCCGAAGGGAAAAAAATCCTTCGACAGGCAATGACCAAAATATTGCCAGAGGAGTACACTCAACAAAAAAAACAGGGCTTTTCCCCGCCTGACGAAAACTGGTATCGCGGTCCTTCTATGGATTATATCAAAGAAATATTGTTGGATGACCGAGCCTTAGACAGACCGTGGTTTAACCGTGCCTTCGTCGAGCAGTGCTTGCAGGAGCATTTTAGCGGCGCCCAAAACAACCGGCTGCTTATTTGGTCTTTGCTTTCTTTTGAGTGGCTTCAGCGCCATTTTGTTGACAAATAATGATTATGACAATATAGAGAATTTCTAAAATTGTAATATACGGGGAGGGCCGCTAATTTGAGAGTTCTAGTTGCCGGTGCCGCCGGATATGTAGGGAAGTTTTTATGTGAAAATCTTGTTAATACGGGACATTCGGTTATCGGATTAAGCCTGGCTGAGCATGAATCTGCTGTTAAGGCTACCGGGGCCGATTTTTTTGCTTATGATTTGGCTTCAAAAGAGAATTTGTTTATGCCAGCAGTTGACACTGTTTACTATCTGGCGCAGTCTCCTTATTATCGGGAAGTGCCCCAGCGAATCCCGGATTTAATTAATGTCAACATTTCAGGTTTGGCGGTAGTCGCAGAGGCGGCACGACGGGCAGGCGCTCAAAAATTTATCTACACTTCAACAGGCAATGTTTACCGGCCTTCCTATCTTCCCATGGCGGAGAGTGCGCCTGTTCGTCGTGATGATTTCTATGGACTGAGTAAACTAATGGGAGAATATCTTGTTGAGCTTTATAGCGAGTACTATGACGTAGTAATTTGTCGTATGTTTACTATTTATGGACCGGGGCAGCATAACATGCTTTTCCCCAAGATAATTGAGAGAGTGAAAACAGGCGAGACTATATTCTTAGAGCCCCCGGAAGAGCCAGAAGAGAATTTGACCGGGCTTCGGCTCACACCTTGCTTCATTGATGATGCGGTAAGAGTGCTAGCAACCTTATCTATTTCGAAGGTTCCCCTAGTAATTAACGTTGCCAGCCCGGAAGTTGTTAGCATAAAAGAGATTGCTGAAACAGCAGGGAGAATTGTTGGTAAACAACCGATTTTCGCTTCGACCGATAAAACCAGGAAAGGCAACTTAATTGCCGATTCTAGTCTACTCAGTAGTTTGTTATTATTTAATTTTACAACTCTTGGGCAAGGGCTACAAAAGACCATAAAGGAGTAAAAAATGCGAAAGTATTTAAGGGTCATATATATTATTACCGCCGAGATATTAATGGTAATACCTTTAATCCTTATAACATTTCTGGCTCGCTTTAGTAAAAGAAAAATTGACGTTGGCTTGGGTCCCGAGCCATTAATCAACAATGTTTATCACAAAAGAGCATTAAAATTAAAAGGCTATTCGGCAGAGACCTTTGTCAATGCTGTCTATTATATCACCAGTGACTTTGATGTCCGGGCCGATCTCTTATTCCGCGGTTATTTCGCCATTCTTCGACCTTACTATTTATATGTTCTAACAGTTTTCCGGTATCGGTGCCTTTATATTTATTTTAATGGCGGTCCCCTAGGCTTTACTTCTTTTCTATGGCGTTATGAACCTTTTCTATATAGATTAGCAGGTATTAGGACTGTGGTAATGCCATACGGCGGAGATGTTCAGGATTTTTCGAGATCTCCTAATTTATTGTTTAAGCATGCAATTGCTCGCGACTATCCGGAGCACCGGTTACGTCGGACGCGAATCAGTAGCAAAATTGACCTATGGACTAGGCATGCGGACCATGTAATTAGTGGGTGTGAATGGGTTGATTACATGTATCATTGGGATACGCTGATGTTGGCGCATTTCTCAATTGATACAGCAGCAATTTCATCTTTTGTTCCGGAATCTAATCTTGAATTTAACTCAAGACCTTTGGTACTTTTTCATGCTCCTAATCATCGCAATATCAAGGGTAGTCATTATTTCATTCAAGCTGTTAGAGAGTTACAAGAGGAAGGACATTCGATTGAACTGGTCATAGCTGAAAAAGTAAGTAACGAAAAAGTTAAAGAGCTTATTTCAAAAGCAGATATTATTGCCGATCAACTCATTGTAGGTTGGTATGCAATGTTTGCTGTTGAAGCAATGACTATGGGGAAACCGGTTTTATGCTTCTTACGCCCTGATCTGATAGCGTTATATACTGCAACCGGGTTAATAGAACCTAATGAAATTCCGATAATTAACTGTAATCCGTTAATTTTAAAAGATGTACTTAGGGAATTAATTTATGATAGAGAAAAACTGATCGAACTTGGGGAGCGATCCAAAATGTTTGTAGAAAAACATCATTCTTTAGCTTCAGTTGGCAGTGTATTTGCATCTATTAATCACACTATAGGGATTCATCCTTGAAACGATATTGAAGTTTCGCCGAGGGGATAGAATGTAGTCGTAAAAAAGAGCCTCAGGATTATAAGGTTATTATGTTACCAGTATTACGAAATGCAGGTAAACAAATGAAAGTTTTGCATCTCCCTACAAGCGTAGGTGGCATGAGTTGGGGCTTAGCCTGCGGGGAACGGTCGTGCGGACTCGATTCGGAAGTATTGGTGATATTGGATAATTGGCTAAAATATCCCGCCAACAAAATCCTATTTGCCCGCGAACCGCGGACTGCTTTCGAAAAAATCAAATACCTGGCGAAACTGGCCCGCGAGCCCTTCCGTCTGCGGGATAAGTACGATGTTTTTCATTTCAACTATGGGTCATCGCTTTTGGACTTGCGGAGTTTCTACATGCATCTATTGGATCTGCCGCTCTACAAAGGCTACGGAAAGATAGTCGTCACCTACAACGGCTGCGATGCCAGGCAGAAATACCCGACAATGGAACGGACACCATTTTCTGCGTGCCACAACCCGGCTTGCTACAACGGTATGTGCAACAGCGGCCAGCATGACCAAATCGTCAGAGAAAAGATTGCTAAGTTCGACAAATATGGCGATCACATATTTGCGGTCAATCCTGATTTATTACACTTTCTGCCGGCGAGGGCCCGCTTTCTGCCCTATTGCGTCGCCAACTGGCCGGATATTGTCACCCGGCCCTGGGAGAACAGCGGCCGGGCCCTCAAAATTGTCCATGCCCCAACCAATCGGGCGGCCAAAGGCTCGGACCAAATAATCGCCGCACTGGAAAAAGCCAAACAGCGCTACAAAAACGCGATTGAACTCCAGCTGGTGGAGAATGTTTCCAATACTGAGGCGCTGGCTATATACGCTTCAGCCGACCTTATAATTGATCAGATACTTATCGGCTGGTACGGCGGTTTTGCCGTCGAAACGATGAAAATGGGAAAACCGGTGATGGCTTTCATCCGCAAGGAAGACCTGCACTTTCTGCCAGGCAAGATGGGAGTCCACTGCCTTGAAGCCATAATCAACACCAACCCGGAAACAATTTTTGCCGACATCTGCAAGATTGTT
>CAYUNV010000230.1:0-5355 GCA_964446265.1 uncultured Negativicutes bacterium
CTTTCCACATTTCTTCCTGTGTCATTTCTTTGCCGCCTCCTTTTTCTTTTTTGGGGCATTGTCCCGCATTTCCGGAATCGCACCTCCGGCAATTGCCCAAAGATACAGGCTTGCCACCGTTCCATAAGGCGAGTACCGTCTTGCGTATTTCTCAAACCTTTTTCGGTCGATGCTCCGGTGATGATACAGCATCCGCATTCCGCGGTGGATGGCAAGATCCCCGAAGCTTATGACATCGGGCCGCTGCATACAGAAGGTCATGATCATTTCGGCAGTCCATACGCCGATCCCATTGAGAGCTGAAAGCTCTTTTATGACCTCCGCATCCGACAGATCATGGAGGGCATCGATATCAAATTCTTTGCTTCTGACCTTCTCTGCAAAGTCTTTGATATACCCGGCTTTTTTGAAGGTCATACCCAGTTGTTGGAGTTCGGTTAGTTCAAGGGCGGATATCGCATCGGCGTTGACCGTCGTAACCCTGTCACACAGCCTTTGCCAGATGGTCGCCTGCGCCCGGGTAGATATCTGTTGTCCGATAATGTGATGGACCACCGAGGAGAAAAGATCACTGTCAACCGCCCGGTATATATGTCCGATCCGTTCAATCGCTTCTCCAAGCAGCTTGTCACGGCCTTTTAAGAATTCAATTTCCTCACGGCCATATTCAAAATACAAAAAATCACCTCCTATGCTGTAATTATAGCATAGGTACACGGTGACTTTCTTCTCAAATCTGGATATTCAATTCGGGAGGCGGGATGAGGTGTTTATGGGTCATCGAAAGGGAAAGCACCTCTCGCAATATGCTAAATCCCTTAAAACAGCCTCTCTCCTAAATATTTATCATGTGGCATTATCAAGCACTTTTCGATAGACTTCCAATAACTATCGTAAAGATTTTTTTGCGCAATCCCATAATTTTCTTTCGTATCAAATTCCCAATAGAGCATGTACTTAACGCTTTTTACAATACGGGTAATTTGGGGTGGAGGAAGTCCCTCCTTGATTTGTTCTAAATCTATATGATATTCTCTTTTGACAAACCGTAGTAAAAGTAATCCCTCTTGCTTTTCTAAAAAACCCCTAACTTCAAGCATCAGCGTTTCAAACTCGTCCACCTTTTGAGGCTTGACTTGATAAATACATATTTCAGTAAATGACATGAAAACGTCCTCCTTTAGTTTTACTATACTTTGAGGAATACGACATAAGCATGTCGCATCAGGTCAAAATAGATGCAGGGATTATTATGCTTATTTACTTCGGCTATAAATTAGATGCAGCATATCTTTACCGTTGTAGGTTTTAATAAATTCACCTTCGATTTTCATTCCGATTTTTTCTGCTACTTTACGTGATGAAGTATTTTCAGGACGTATTTGTGCAATTACTTTATCTATATTCAAAGCATTGAATGCGTACTCTACACATGCCTTTGCACCTTCAATTGCATAACCGCTTCCCCAGTATTCTTTATCTAAAATATAGGCAATTTCTATTTGTTTTTTACCATTTATATCATCTATTAATGGGCCGATTACCCCAATAAAGCTTTGTGTATTTTTCTCAATTGCAGCAAAATAGCTAAAGCCCTCATTTTTATAACGAACTAAATTTTTGTCGATCCACTCCGACACTTCTTCATCACTAAATGCGTGCTCCCATGCATACATGATTTCTTTGTCCTGCAATATTTTACAAAGTGATTTGTAATCATTTGCAGAGATTTTTCGAAAGTTCAGTCTTTCACTTGAAAATACGATATCCATGTCCACCCCGCCAAATATAAATAATTTTACATCAGTATAACATAAAAAAGGCACCCAAGTGCCTTTTTTATATCTTCATGCGACTAATGTTAATTTTAGATATCACTCTGTTTTTAGATCAGGGTTTGAACCATTATCTACTGTAGATTATTGCTCAAAAATCCTGAATTGTATTTTCATTTTTTGAGTATTCTCTTTAAGTAGTCGACATCTAACAAATTCACTGTCTCAAAATTTCCTTTATAAAACACACCCCAGTTATTGAAAACACAAGGCAATTCCTTTGCTTTTTGTAGCGTATCCACTTGGATTAAGGATACAGGAACATCATTTATTTTACAATACTGATTTATCATCTCAATGTTTTGATAGACATAGGGACATTGCGTATCATAATAAATTGTTAGCTCGTTGCTTTCGATTTTTTGGTTTTTAGCATTTTGTGCGAACTTTGGTGTTGTTCCGTCAAAAGAAAGTGCAAGCAATTCATATCCATTATCGGTAGTATCAACAACCTCAAAGCCGAACTTCTTCGCAAATGATTGGTCAGAAAGCCAAGATTTTTGTTTTTTTGCTCCGAGCATACAAATGCCGGATTTACCCCTTTCTCTGGCATCAGTCAAACAATACTCCATCAGCGATTTCCCATACCCTTTTCCTTTTTGACTGCCAGAAACCCATAAGCAATACAGATAATAATAGTTGTCACCAGTTATAGGAACCCAAGCTGTTTCAAGAGGAGCATATTCAATAAAAACCGTAGCCCTTGCATTTAACTTTCTAAAGACATGACCTTCATTTAGTCGGTCAGAAAGCCATTGTCGCTTTGCATCAATACCTTGATGGGGCTTTTTACTGCGGATAATGCAACACAAATGCTCATTGGCAAGGTTCTCTGTTGTTAAGTTTACAAAATCAGTATTTAAATTTTCCATTCTACTACCTCGCAATCGCTCCAAATTCAAATTTGGTTTATTTGTTAGTAGGGTTATATAAATTATCTTCAGTGTTGATTATTATATCATAAAAATAGAAAAAATGTCTGGTGGAAGTTCAAATACTCATACCTGACATTACATTGGTGCGCGCGGAGGGACTTCGCAGCCGCTCCGCATCTGCCGTCCTTCGCCATCTGACGTGGCTCGGACCAGCTCGCTGAAAACAGCATCCATGCTGTTTTCTACGCAAGCTGCCCTTTCGGGTCCAAGTCCCTCCCATATTCAAACAAAAAAACAGCAAGAGCCTTTGAAATTCAAAGGCTCTTGCTGTTTTTGGTGCGCGCGGAGGGACTTGAACCCCCATGGTCGCCCGCTAGATCCTAAGTCTAGTGCGTCTGCCAATTCCGCCACGCGCGCAAATCCAATATTCGGTGATGCTATTAACCACCACATCCGGCTGACCGGACAAATTTGATTTTACTTGATTTCAACTACTTTTGTCAACTGTTTTTTTGAAACCATTTATTTTTTTAGTGGAAACTTACTTTTAATTCAACCTTTTTAGTGGAAATCGGGTTATTTGAAACCTGATCCTTTTAAATATACAAAGGGGCGATCATAAAATTTACATTAATTTACGACAGCCCCTTAAATTGAGGAGAAGCGTTTTTATGAAATCCTGTTCCTCTTTAATCTCTTTTCTCTGGTATAGCAGCTTAAGCCAAGCGCTGCCACAGACAAAACATATGGGAACATTTTTAAGATCGAGCTTGGGAAGCCTAAGCCGCTAAGCTCCACCCGAATGCCTAACGCGTCTGCAAAACCGAACAGTATACTGACTGCCCAGGTTACAAAGGGGTTCGCATTGCCGAAAACCAGGGCGGTAAAGGCGGTAAAGCCTCTTCCCTGGACCATATTTTCCGTAAATTCCGAAACGGTTACCACGGAAAGGTACGCGCCTGCAAGCCCGCAAAGAGCGCCTGACCAGATGATGGCAAAAAGGCATATTCTGCCGGGCTTAATTCCAGCGGTGGTCGCAGCCTCGGGCAATTCACCGATCGCCCTTGAAGCCATTCCAAACGGAGTTTTATACAGCAGAACGGCAGTAATGATTACCATTGCAAATGAGATATACGTGATTACATGCTGCTCTGCAAAAACTCCTCCGATCACCGGCACATTCTTTAAAAAATCTAACTGTATCGGAGGTATTTTATGAATAACCGGCGGTCTTAAGGAACCCGTGACATTGAATACGGACCGCAGCAAAAACGATGTAAGTCCGACTCCAAGCAAATTCAAACCGATACCAGTAATAATCTGATTAGCATTCATCTTTAAAACGACAAGCGCAAACAGCAATGAGAAGATGATCCCGGCTATTACGGCGCAGAGCAGTCCGACCCAGATGCTTCCGGCCGAAACATAAACGCCGCAGATGACGGCAAAGGAACCGACAATCATCATTCCCTCGAGACCGATGTTGAATATTCCCGCTTTCTGGCAAAATACTCCGCCTAAGGCTGCCAGGGTAATCGGAGTCGCAATTCTTACAGAGGCTGCTATGATTTCATTTAAAGTACTGATATCCATATTATTGCTCCTCCTTTTTTCTTTGCTTGCCCGCTTTATATTTCTTGAACTTTAACAGTGCAAAGTCGATGCTTATGGTAAATATGATGATACCTCTTACGATATCGATCAAAGCGCTCGGCACGTCGGCGATACGCTGCATCGTCATTGCTCCGTTTTTTAAGGCTCCGAAAAAGAAGGCTGTAAATAAAACGCCGATCGGGTTGTTATTCGCAAGCAGGGAGACAACAACACCATCAAAGCCTACCTGATTGCTGAATCGAATCGGAAATCGGTGATGCACTCCAAGTATTTCAACAGCGCCTGCCAGGCCTGCTATGACCCCGCTTAGAACCATGATTGTAAGAATTACTCTTCCGGAATTAATTCCACCGTATTCGGCCATTCTCGGGTTCGCCCCGCATATTTTTACTTCATATCCCAGATTGGTCTTATACAGCAATACGGCCATCCCGATTGTCAGTGCAATCGCAAGGTATAAACCTATGGTAACCCCTGAAGAAGGCAGAAAGTCCAATTTGGCAAGCCAGAGATTTTCGGGAATATAGTCAGTGGATCTGGCTGCCGCCAGCGTACCCTTGCCGAGCATGGGCCCCAGAACTACGAAGTCGGTAAAATAATATGCCACATAGTTTAACAGAATCGTCGTGACAACCTCGTCACATTTCAGCTTAATCTTCATTAGCGCAGGGATGACTGCAAACAGGCCTCCTGCAATCGACGCAAATATGATTGTGCCTGTAATCGCGATGACCGGCGGAAAGTCCGAAAGCATCATAGAAAGATATGTAGCCGCGATTGCTCCGATATAAAGCTGCCCGTCTACTCCCATGTTGAATATGTTGGCCCTGAAGGTTAAGCAGATAGCCAGTCCTGCAAAAGCATAGGGAATGGTCCATCTTACCGTCCCCCCCAAACCTGCGGTAACACCTTTTGCAATTGCTTTGATCACAATGAAAGGGTCGTAGCCCGTAGCCAGAAGGAAGATGGAAGAAAGAATCAGTGCAAGTATGATCAAAGAAATCTGTTTTCCGATGATCTTCGCGCATTTC
>CAYUNV010000231.1:0-5351 GCA_964446265.1 uncultured Negativicutes bacterium
AGGGGATAGGAAAAAGAGCAACGACCAGCAGGAAGGCGAAAGATCGGATCATGACTTAACGCCTACCGCATGCCTAGGAGTAGCCATGAGATAGAAGGCTCTTTCGAATACTTTGTGATATTGTAGTAGTCTTCATCTTTGATAGCGTATGCTTTCTTTACAATATCTTCTAGTTTGCGCTCTGCTTTAATTACAAGATGCCATTGTTCGTTAATGGCATCAGTAGCAGTCGTATAGGCGTTGTCGACGAGGTGTAGTTTGTCAGCGCCAGATATTCTATACTTGCTTTGGGATCAATGCCAGATAACGATATATTTGCAACGTCAAGTCTTTTGCGAAGGCACGCCCATTTGTTTTGAAGCAATATAGCTGCGCTGCCAAGATTTTTGATAACCGCCTCCCCCATGTTTGGAATTGGTATAGTTGCGAGATCAATCTTGCTCACTTTTGGGAACTTGTCTCCAAACAATCTGTTAGACCTTCGTTCATAACTTGCCGATATAAAACGACTATTTATGATGCCAAGCAAACATTCAAGAGGAATGTCTCTCGAGTTATAAATAGCAAATAGGGTGTTAAGATAGAGCAACGGTTCCGTCGGATGCTGTAAACATGCTGATAATCTTTGCCAAAAAATTTGTTGCACAAGAATCCTAGGCATTTGATAGTGTAAAAGCTCTCTTTTGTCGTGGAGCCGGCTAGAGTACATTAGCCACTGATTTGAGTAAGATTTTGTAAAATAACGTTGCACTTGGTTTGATTCAATGTATTCAAACCAATTTTCATCTATCTTGTATTTGCCGTGAAAGCCATTTCTCTTGATAAATTCTTTCGAAACACGAGTGTGATGGTATACCTGTATCCCGACGGTGATGTCTGCATGGTTACCAAGGGGTGTACATCTCGCTGATATTTTGTCGAGTTCATTTGAAATGTTTGGATGATATATGGTTTCAAAACGATAATTTTGTTGTTGGCATTGGAATGCCTGAGATGTTTCGTGGCTGATAACCCATTTTTCTTGTGCGATGCATTTGCGTTTTTCGTTTTCTGAAACCCCGCGAGGAATTGAGCGAATAGCTATATACTGCTGTTCAATTGTCGTGTTATTATCTAGCTCATTGCAAACTCCATGGGAACGTTTTCTGGCAATTAAAATGGTAGCATCGTGGTTTACGTCATCGAATATTTTCCAAACATTATTGATCTCAAGAAGCTCAAAGTGGCTATGAAGCCAGGCTCTAAACTTTGTGTAGGAATCAACAGTTAGCCATGAATTTGGCGTGATAAATGCTAGGATGCCATTGGGCTTAAGCATTTCCCAGGCGCGAATAATAAATATGGCATAGGAATCCTTTTCATTGCCACAATCAGGGAATCTTTCAGCTAGTTCTTCACTAGTCCAGCCTTCAAGGTCTGCGCCCCAAGGTGGGTTACCAACGATGACATCGAAGTATTGGTTGTTGCTCGATCTAAGAGAATCACCAACAACGATCGTATTGTCTAAAGTCTCTAGTTTGTCTCGTTTTTTTGCTGTTCTAAGCCAAACGCTGAGCTTTGATATCTCAACAGACTCAGGAAGTATGTCTATTCCGTGAAGATTGTTTCGCAAAATAATCCTATCCAAATCCATCATTGAAAACTGATCATTCTTTTGAACAAGCACTCCGTAAGCTGCATTGATCTTTTCGTAAACGTTGTGCAGTTGCTCCATTGCCTCTACTAAAAAAGCACCAGATCCGCAAGCTGGATCTGCAGTACAAAATGTTTTCAAGCGTTCTGATAGTCTATTGTAAAAAATTATTTCCTTTTTTACGCTAGCAGCAGTTTTCTTCCCCCTTGGTCCGATTCTTTTGTCCGCTACATTTTCGGTATCCAATACAGAACGGATTTCACTCTCGATTTTGCCAATAGCGAATGAGAATGCACGCCTAATCATATAAGATGTTATCTCGCGCGGGGTATAGTAAACTCCTCCAACTTTTTGGCTTGTAACGTCTACTTCTCCGGTCCCACGTACATGTGCGATTTTCTTAATAACATCTTTGAGACTCTGTTCAAAAATTGCACCTAAGGCCTGGACATTTAGGTCTTCAGCAAAATCGTAGACATCAAAACCAAATATTCCAGTTATTGTTAGGCTTTTACGGCGACCTTTGCCTGCCTGGAATTGCTTTGTGAAAAGATTATTCGGAAGAGTGATATTGTCAAAAAAAATGTCTGGAGCAAAAAGGCCGCCATTGAAGGCATTGTAAGCGATACCATTATTTACTCCGCCAGCATTCAAACTAACAAAAAGTTGTTTAAATAAGTTCCAATATGCTCCTTCTGAATTTTGTCGTTGCGCCAAACTTGTAATCTTTTGCAATGTATTGCGTGGGAGGAGCTCTGCTGGGTGGTCTTCACAAAATGCAATAAAAAGCACTCTGTTGAGCAGCTTATGAATTTTGCCATAGATCTCTGGAACTGTTAATCCTTCAGAGGCAGATTGAAGCGATATTTGGTTAATCAATTCATGTTGTATGATTTTATAAAGGGCATAAAATCCCTCGGTTAATGCTTGCCCTGCAGAGATTGAAGATTTAAATATCCGAAGCGAAAGCGATTCCATTGTATTGTCAATAAGTCCATCTGGTCGGAGTAATAAAAAGAACTCGTATAATTTTTCATCATTGCAAAGATCTTGAATAGCCCATGCATGATATGCCCCAGAATACCCATTTCTATATAGACGAATTTCGCGAAAATTTGAAACAATTATCCACTCAATTCCGGGCCGCCCTTTACTTGCGTATCTGAAGCCCTGTTCAATTGGTGTTTCTTTATTTTTTCGAGACATCTGAGGCAAATCTAAGTTTACCTTAGAATCCTTTATTTCTCCGACAACAATCCATTCATCAATTTTGCAAGCAGGGTTAAAACGACCTAAAACAAAATCAGGAAAATCTTTTCCAGATGCGCCAGAGCCTTTTGGCAGAAGGCTAGCTTCAGATGCTTCACCTATTTGTTTATAACCTAACAGTTTGCAGAATATTTCATTGTTAAAAGTTTGTTCGACTTGAGATTCATTTAGTAAATCTATCGACCCCGATGCTAGCAATTGAGACCAGTGTTCAACAATAGTTTTTGCATTGGACGGGAGGGTAGTGCCTTCGGATTTCGCAGTGCGAATATAATTTTCAAGAACACGCTTATTGAAAAGGGGGGTGCTTTTAGGCATATAGATGTGAGTTTAAGCCTGTTTGAGATTGGTTTCTGAAGTTGATTGGACGAACACGCCATTCGCTTTGTCTTTAAAGGAAGAGATGGCTTATTGACAATTCCAGGAGCGCGATCGATGCAGTCTATGCCCATGGTTGCCAATTGGAGCCCCCAAAAATTATTACGACTATGTCTCTAGTTGCAGGTGCTCGTTTGGGCTTAAACCTTTACAAGTCGTAATATTCAAATACAATAGAACCGCAATATAATTGCGCGCTGTGTTTTGCTGTATGGTATCCGATAGACAGGCGACAAATGGTACTCATATGAAACGTGTGATTATGATTAAATTATGCCGGGCCAATTTTATACTGACCCATTCATTCTGGATGCGACTAATGCAATCTCTTTTTGCGACAACCGAGCGCTAGACCAGCCATCAGCAAAACTAACACTCTCAGATCTGGGCCTCTCGTCATTTCTAAGTGTTTGAATCCGTATCCTTGCAGGTAAAGCAGAACCTTCTCCAACAAAAATAGCTTCTTGTTGAGCCAGCGCAGGAAGCACTCGCGTCATCCCGGAAAGTCCATCGGGCAAAAACCTCGCAACGTGTTGCTGATCGGCTGAGTTTGTCAGACGCAATACCAGCCATGTTCCGCATTGTGAAATTACAGTGCTTTCGATATCAGCAGGACGTTGACTTACCAACATTAAGCCAACCCCGTATTTACGACCTTCTCTAGCAATTCGTCTTATCGCAGTCTGAGCGGCGGCATATTCCGCTTCTCCTCTATCGGGCACATATCTATGAGCTTCTTCGCATACCAAAAGGATGGGGTCCCGCTTTCTTTCCGTGCGCGTTTGATAAAGTTTGTATTGAAATAAAAGACGAGAAAGCATCGCCGTTAGCGGGCCCGCGACCTCATTGGGAAGGCCGGAAATGTCAAGGATGCGTATGTCCCTATTTACACCGTCATCCCCAGGGGCAGAGCCAACGAATTGAGCTATAGCCGCATCAAGAGTAATCGGACTATTGGGCACCCATTCATCCATCAAAAAACGAATGCGCGGGTCCCTACGGAGAACAGAGACTTTATCTAAAATTGATTTGAATGATTTTGCGAATTCACTTTCTGGGACTTTCTCGAGCGCAGTATTGGCTTTGTTTACTCGTGCTGCCTGAAGATAGGTGATGTGATTGAGAAATTCTATTAGAGAAAACGGACGCGGTTTGTCACGATCAAATTCGGTGAGTTTTACTGGGTCAACTTCGCCCTTGGGGCGCGGCTGATCCGGACTCCCGCCGTCAGAGGGCGCAGGTGAGTTATAAGAAGTCGGTGCGGGTTCAACGAGACCTGCTGCGACCATGCGCGCGTGGGTGAGCGCCTTGTAAACTATATTGTTTTGGGAGGTGGCTTCTTCCTCTGTTTTTCCAATCGTCAACAAGCGAAATTCGTCCGCAGACATCAGCCAATATGGCAGTCTGATGGGTTCTCCGGCAGTTTCCTCTGTGCCTATGGGGTCATAAGCACGATAGACCACTGCTCTCCTATTGAATGCCTGAACATACTCTCCGTGTGGGTCGATAATCACGATTCTAGGATGACTAAGGTCCTCGCCATTTGGCTTGTGCTTTAAAACGCCTTGAAGCAAGGCTGCAACTGCACCAGATTTTCCGGCCCCTGTCGATCCAAGGACAGCACAATGCATGCTAAACATTTTGTCGATATTAGCTCTGCACGTGGCAGCATCTGCGCCAATATAGGTGGCAAAAGGGACAAGTGGATCAGCTCCATCAGGTCGCTGTCCTTCTGCTGAGCTATAAAGGATTCCAGCCTCTTCACGAGTTAGTAGGTAAACCCCTTGCCGTGGCAACGGGTAGGTGCTGACACCGCGCGAGAATGAGAGCTTATGTTCCCCACTGCTCCATGTTCCTTCAGCGAATAGTTCAATCTCCATTACTCGTTGATCCGCATCTGGAGGAATGGGAGTTATTCCTTCTTGATGTTCTTCAGACCGCATACGCAAAAGGGTCACAAATCCAAAAACAAGACGTCGACCAAAATGTACTTTTACTACACTACCGATCTGCCCAATTGGATAAACTCGTCCACCAAAGCTTCTTGTAAGTTCAGAAACGTCACCTGATA
>CAYUNV010000232.1:0-5297 GCA_964446265.1 uncultured Negativicutes bacterium
TCTCTCCTGGCGGTCTCGTTGCCGGCGTTGTTGATCTTGCTGCTCCTGATCTTCATCACTTTTTGGTGCGGCGTTTATCGGCAGCGAGGCTAGACCGGTTTGCATGAGGCCCGCCATTAATGTATAAATGACCGTTTTCTTGACGATTTTTTTCATAACACACTGCCCTCTCTTTCATTTTTACAAACTCACAAACCCAAGGTTAAAATCCGCGAAAATAAACAATAATCTGATTATTCTTATAATAGCATATTTAGAACAACTTGTTAATCTCCTCCGTTCCGCATGAGTGAAACAGTTTATTGGGACACATTCATTTAGAAACATGCAGATCTAAAAAAATCAGACGGGAATTACATACGCAAATGCATGTAATTCCCGTCCTATGACATTAAATTAAATTATATACGAAATTGTTCGACCGCCATCTGAAGATCCTGTGCTAATTTCGCCAAGCTTTGGCTGGAAGAGGCAATTTCCTGCATGGAAGCTGATTGTTCTTCCGTAGCCGCCGATACAGTCTGCGCTTCTGCTGCTGATTTTTTACCAAGCTCATCAATCTTTCTAACCGATCCGACAATCTGCTGGCTGTCGCCGGCCATTTGCTGCATAGCAGCGGCAATTTCCTCCACTTGCTTCGACACCCCGCCGACCAATTCAACAATTTCACGGAACGCAGCCCCTGCAGCATTAACCACTTCGGCGCCGTTCTTGACCTCACGCGTACCATCATTCATCGCCACAACCGCTTTATCCGTATCTCCTTGAATTTCCCCAATCAATCCTGCAATTTTTTTCGCTGCCTCTTGTGATTGCTCCGCTAACTTTCGCACTTCTTCAGCAACAACGGCAAATCCTTTGCCTTGTTCACCGGCCCTCGCTGCTTCAATTGCCGCATTCAACGCCAATAAATTGGTTTGACCGGCTATACCCGATATAACATTCACGATCTGGCCAATTTCTTTCGACCGTTCGCCCAATTTACTCACAACTTGCGCCGAAGAATTTACAGTTTCTTCAATTTGACTCATTTGATTAACAGCCTTAACCACAGCTTCGTCGCCATCTTTTGCCTTACTGGCGGCTTGAGCCGACCCAGCAGCCGCCTGATTGGCGTCAACAGCCATCTGCCGCATATTCGCAGCCATCGTTTCCACCGCTTTCGTGGTCTCATTCGCTGCTTCCATTTGTTCACCGGCTCCGGCAGCCACATCAGTAATCGAAGCCGCCACCTGGTTCGCCGCCTGCGCCGATTGTTCGGAACTGGCGGTTAACTGTTCGGACGAAGCTGCAACCTGTTCTGAAGAATTCCCTATATGGCTCACCAAATTACGTAAATTCCCGATCATCGTTTCAAACGCCCGCGCCAAAAGTCCCAATTCATCCTGCGTATTCACCGCAACCCGGGTTACGCTAAGATCCCCGTTGGCGATTCGGTTCGCTGCTTCCTGCAAAGCTTTCAGAGGTTTGACAATTTGGCTCGCAATCCAGAAAATGATGAGAACCGCAATGATGAGTACGATAACAATCGTCATTAACGAGGTCCAAGCGAAAGCACTCAATTTTTCCGTTGCTTCACCTACAGGCATTGTCACCACAAGAGCCCAGTTCGTTCCCTGAACCGGGGCATAAGCCAGGTATTTGCTCATCCCGTCAAACTGATATTTGGTAACCCCTTTTTCGCCATTGATCATTTTGCCGGTGGCAACCTTTAAGGCCGGATCTGAGTTAGCATCCGTGTACAAATTGGCTTTACCCTGCAACTCTTTCTTCGGATGAACAACAACCAATCCATCACCACGGACAAGATAGGCATACCCTGTTTTTCCGGCTTTTATGTTCAAGACTTGTTGTTCAACCGCTTCGAGGCGAACCGCGCCAAACAACATTCCTACAATCTTGTCACCAGACCGGATTGGTGCGGTAATCATGACAATAGGTTTACCGGTAGTCATATCGGCAATAGGATCCGAAACAGTGACTTCCCCTTTCATCGTCTTTTTAAAATACTCGCGGTTGGACAAATTGCCAACCGTTCCTTTTTCGTCAAAAATTTTACCCGTAGCATCGGTGTAAGCGATGTTATCATACATGGAATTCCTAGCCTTCTCAGCTTGCAAATACGCAATCATCGCTTCATTATTGCCACTTTTCATAAGCGGAGTTTCCGCCATCGTCGTCAGCGTTATTTTGGAGGCGTCTAAATACAGGCGGATATCCTGGCTGCTGCTTTGCGCCATATTAACCATCTCGGTATCAACAGCCTCCATCAACATCTTTTGTCCCTGCCAATAGTTCAACCCTGCCAACACACCTAACGATACAGTAAACAATGCGACAATTATTACGGTCAGTTTTACTTTGATACTTTTCATCAATAGTTCATCCCCTTCTGCAATATTTTTATTCCAACATTAACAAGTTTTCTCACAAATAAAAAAATACCAGCCCTCACAAAAATGCTGGTATCGAACAATACTTCCTCAAAGCAATAACCCGGCATTATTATAATCTTTAGTTTCTATGTTTCTGGGATTGATACCCTATTTATAATAAGTTTGTCTAATTTTCAAATAAATTATAATACATTATATATTTAACCATATTGAGTAAAATATATCAATCTTTTTTTGCGCCAAAATGCTTCATCGCCGGTAAAAACCGGCGATGAAAAATGTCTTGCTACGTATGGATTACTTCATCTCCACTTTGATTTCAAACAGCCTGTTCCAAGGAAAGGATACTTTCATTTTGTCGGGCGAAAACCATAGGAATTTTGTAACAAAGCTTTTCATTTCCTTTGTTAATTCCAAAGTCAATTCCGGATCTAGGCGGGCGATATCCTCTTCGACGCCTTGTTGCGAATAAACGATGTTTTTATATAAATCGGCCCGAATATTCGCTTGGTACGCCCAATCATCCAGGTAGCGGGCAGCCAATACCTTCTTGCGGGCTGTATCATTCATGGTTTTGGCCATCATTCCCTGACCGATCGCATATCCCAGGGTGTTGCTTGCAGTATTCCAACCCGAATACGAGCTGACCTTATCCAACAGCTTACGTTCAAACATTTCCCGCAAGAGGGAATTATCCGCGCCATTGGCAAAAGCAATGTCCGCAATTGCAACGGAACTGCCGTTTTTAACCTCATTATCGATGTCATTTAAAAAACTGTGCATCGCACCGGTTACATACGGTATATTTCCTATCATTCCCGCTTCCGCCGTATGCCCGTTTATCGGCGTATTTACCGCCAATATCAAATCTGCCTTTCTCTCTGTTGTGCGGATTTTCCCTCCGGCCGCTACAATGTGATCGGCAATGGTACCGCCGAACGGCTGATCTTCATAGCTAGGAATAGTGGCATCAGCCATTCCCAGCATATAGCGGATTTCAACGGAAGGGGTTTGTGCTGTGAGATGATTGTAAGCACGCGCCAACAATATCATTCCCAATTGGTCCGCGCCGGGGAACGAACGGTATTGATCCGCCGACAAGCCGGCAGCCAATTTCCCTAATTCCCTGCCTTCTTTATGCGACTGTGAAAACGGCGAAGTGTCATCACGGCCCAATACAAGGTATCGAATAACTCCTTGTTTCGTTAAATCAATCAATTGCGCATTAATTTGAAAATTTTTATTGCGCCGTTCCATCCAATCGTTCAAATCGTCCGACGGAATATTTTCTTTCGCAGCTTTCATAGCGGCGGTTTCATCCGCCGTCAAGCCCTTTACTTCCGCTTTATCTTGCAAAGCGGTAAGCAAAAAAATAGACGGGCCGTATTTCTCGTAGTAGAGCGGCTCCACCCCTCCTGCACTCGCACTCGGCGAACGCATGATGGTGCTGAAAACATAGATTGGCGCTTGCGGATTTTGCCCGTGAAGAACGTTAAAACGATGAAGGCTCCATTCCAGCAAAATCTGATTAAAATGATGCGTGCGCGAATCGACCAATCCACCGTACGTAAGGGCATCTGCCGATAATACCAATGCATCAGCCTTACCGGCATTATTCATCACCCACCGCCACAACTGTTCACTATCACCGGATTTACCCCGACTGGCTAAATATTCGACCGGCGGCGTCAAGATATCGAACTTGGCCGCCTTCACAGTATCGATAGGATAAGACAAACTCACCGGCCGGTCATCAAACGGCACATAAAGGATAGTCTTAGCCAAAGCTGCCGGCATAATCATCAGTAACAACAATACCACGATTCCAATTCTATAGAACATGTTCATTATCTCCCCACGGAAACACAACGGATGTTTCCCCCTAGTAATCTAACACCAGCAAATAGGATGTCTTATAAAAGTTTCGATTTACAATATTTAATTCCTTCCTATTTGAAGGATTTTATGATGCCACTAAAAGCAAGGAATAGTTATCCACAATATCCACAAAGTTATTCACAGAATTGTCTAAATTATCGAAATAACCAAAATAGTTTCCCTTGTTTTTAATAAAAAACATCCTTTGCTTAAAGTGAAATAAAAAGGCCTCGTGGTTACATCATGAAGCCTCAACTCCCACTTGCCATTAAAACAATTAACCACTTAGCGCGGCCAAATAACCAAGCCTAAAACGTCACTGTTTTAGACTCGCCTTTCATATTACAAAATACCGCTTCTGCGTTTTTGATATAAAACACTTCAAAAATTGAATCATCCGCACTGTACATGTTGCTAAGAAATGGAGCAGCATCCAATGCAGCTTGTTTCGTTTTTTTATTCGTATCAAAAACTGCTTCGCCCTTCAAGCGCAGCCATTCACCGGTTTTAGTCGCTGCAGATACTTCAAAACGCGGATTTGCTTTTAGTTGTTTGTAAACAGGCTTTTGATTGCTGGTACAAAAATATAATTTCCCTTCATAATCCATCACGAACCCGAAAGGACGTACTTTGGGTGTAGTCCCTTCAACAGTAGCAATATAAAAAGGCACATTGCTTTTGAGAAAATTTAAAACTTCATTCATTGGAACCACTCCTCTTTTATTTGTAATGATTTTATCCTTTGAAGCAAGTCTACATTTATTATACCACTGTCTGCCATAATTTGTTGCCGAAAGAAATTATACATTTTGTATAAACAAAAAAGGTCCTTCGCCGCTGTTTTGAGGATCAGCGAAGGATCTCTCTTGTTTAAAATAATATCAATTGCTCCGAATTAGGGTCGATCATAGCCGGATTCACTTGTTTGATATCTTTCGATCGAATCCATTTGTCGCAGCCTTTGCAATATACAATTGCGGTTTTCTTGGCCCATGCCACTGTCCGTTTACAGCGCGGGCAATT
>CAYUNV010000233.1:0-781 GCA_964446265.1 uncultured Negativicutes bacterium
CGTGTTTTCAATTTTTATCAAGTTTTTCTATTGACTTTTTATAGTTGGTCTTTCTACACAGAGAATAAATAATATTTATTAGTATATTTTAACACAAATACATAGTTTTATACGAAGCTGATAACTTCAGCATACAAGGCAACGTCACTTTTTGAAATTCCTGAAGTTCTCAAGCATACGCACAGGAAAGCAACGAACCGCTTCCATAAACGACTCAAGGGGCATAGCATCGACGAATGTCCTGATGTCGTAGATGCTCGCATAGAAATTGGTCATTGGGAAGCTGGCACAGTAATCGGATGCCGCAACGGCAAAGTTAATTCCTTTATGGAAACCATTCGATTCCGGCATTGACTTTCCTATTGACGATATAATTGACAGTTGTTATACTTTAGGCATATTTTAAATTTTCGGCGATGGAGTTCGCCATAATTCTGTCTATCTATGCAGTGATGACTCCTACCCATCGTGGTAGGAGTTTATTTTTTACTTTATTATCCCATATTAATACTATTAAGAAGGAGAGGAATCAAGTGCATAAAAACATTCTTATTCTAGGTTTAGTCAGCTTATTTACAGATATATCCAGTGAAATGATTTATCCCTTGGTCCCTTTATACTTGACGATAGTGTTGGGAGCTTCCCCTGCAGCCCTGGGTATCATTGAAGGAATCTCGGAAAGCATAGCCAGTCTGCTAAAAATTGTGTCCGGCAGGATCTCTGATAAATTTTCCAAACGAAAACCCTTGGCTATTCTTGGTTACGGATTTTCAGCAGTCGG
>CAYUNV010000233.1:791-1314 GCA_964446265.1 uncultured Negativicutes bacterium
TGTAGCTTCTACATGGGTCGGAATTTTATGGGCTCGCATGAGCGATCGATTTGGCAAAGGAGTCCGGACCGCCCCAAGAGATGCGTTGATCGCTGACTCAAGTCTTGCCGATAACGTAGGTCAATCATTCGGCTTGCATCGGGCAATGGACACTGCGGGCGCAGTAATTGGGATAATTCTCGCTTACTGGTTATTCACCCATTATACTGGGGATTATATTCTCGTTTTTTGGTTATCTCTTATTCCAGCGATAATCGGAGTTTTGCTTTTATTTCTAATTGACGAAGGTGAAACAAGGCACATTGAAAAAGTAAAACAACTGGCTTTTTCTTGGAACGGACTCGATAAGCGGCTGCGCTATTTCATTATTATCAGTTTCATATTTAATTTAGGAAATTCTTCTAACCAGTTTTTGCTTGTCAGAGCCGGTACTTATGGTTTCACGCCTTCTCAAGTTATTTTATTGTACCTGCTAATGAATGTGTCCTATTTGTTAATTTCCCATGATCTTGAGGCTGTATAT
>CAYUNV010000233.1:1324-5293 GCA_964446265.1 uncultured Negativicutes bacterium
TCTTATCCGGCAGGCAAGCTGTCCGACTATGTTGGGCGGCGTGCTTTGCTTGTAACGGGATACAGTATCTATGGCCTTGTATATTTAGGTTTCGCCATAGCAGGCAGTCAAACAGCTGTTATATGCTTATTTGCTGTCTACGGACTGTACATTGGCCTGACAGAAGGCATCGAGAAAGCTTTTTTGGCCGATACAGCACCGAACGATCAAAAAGCTTCTATTTACGGACTCCATGCCTTGGCTGTCGGAATATCGTTATTGCCCGCCTCGATGATTGCTGGTTTTCTCTGGGATATGTTCGGCGCACCCGCACCTTTTTGGTTTGGAGGTATTATGGGGCTCTCAGCGGCTTTGGCAATTTGGCTGGGGCTGCGAAGTGATCGCTGACGGTTGCGTGCAATCATGCCTCCATAGTAAAATATACTAAGTTCTAACTACATACCTTTTTAGTTGGAGCCTCGCTACAACAAATCTTTTATATTAATGGGGGATCTAATGCTTGAAATATTAACTGGACTGGGATACAAAATCGTAAACGGCGGCTTCAAAGTACATTTAGCAGCTTATTTTGTTAGTTTAGGGTTAGGGATCGTCATTCTCCGTCTGGTGTTTGCCAAGCTGCTCAAAATCGTGGCCGACAAAACCAGTATTCCTCATCTTCTGCTTCAGCAGACATTTAGGGGTATTCCCACGTTGCTGGGCATTCTTATTGGACTCTACGCCGCCATGGAAATCCTGGCAATTCCGCCTCGGCCATTACTATTTCTTCAACGGCTGTTCCACTCCGTCGCTATTATGTCCGTAGCGCTCTTTGTCGCGCACCTTAGTTCCGCTTATCTGAAACAAAAATTCGGCAAAACATCCGGGGCCTTCGCTTCGACTTCCATCTTATCGACAACGGTCGACTTGGCTGTTTACACCATTGGCATCATGTTTTTGCTCGAATCTTTTGGGGTCGCAATTTCACCTTTACTCACCGCTTTGGGCGTTGGAGGTTTGGCTGTTGCTTTGGCATTGAAGGATACTCTGGCAAATTTATTTTCCGGCATCAATATTCTGGTGTCCAAACAGATCAAAATGGGGGATTTCGTCAGGCTGTCAACCGGTGAAGAAGGGCATGTTGTTGACATGAATTGGCGCAATACCACAATCAAAACTTCGACGGAGAATATGGTGGTCATACCTAACGAAAAATTTGCTTCATCAACCATCACCAATTATGCGCAACCATTTGCCGAATGTTCCATCGGCATTCCTATCACAGTCAGTTATGAAAGTGATTTGGATCATGTAGAAAAAATCACTGTTGAAGTTGCAAAACAAATTCTGGATGAAATTAAAGGCGGCGTCAAAAGTTTTGAACCGTTCGTCCGCTATGGCGGGTTCGGAGAGTCCGGAATTAATCTTACTGTTGTCTTGCGAGTAGAAACTGTCACCGACCAAAATCTCATCCGTCATGAATTCATCAAGAAAATTTATGCCCGGTACCAACAGGAAAGTATCACAATACCAGGGCCTGACAAAACGACGGAAACACAACATCGTCGTTAATTGCAACTATAATACAAAATCCGCACCTGCTGAAAAAAACTACGCGCCTCCTGATATCTCTTGGGAGGCGCGTAGTTTTTTCTTCAATACGATGAGTTAAACAGTTGTTGCTTCCGGTTCATAATTTGCTTGTATTTTGAAAAATATCAGCAGCATAATCACAATAAACAGTGCCGCTGTAATCCAAAAAATTGCGTGCAGCCCAAAAACCATGGCCGACAATCCGGCACAAAGCGGTCCTAAGACATTGCCCATCAACGATGCGCTGCTCGTAGCACCAAACGCAGCACCACGCTTGCTTTCCGGGATCAAAAAGGTGATGATCGTATTGGAACTGGGGATCATCGCCCCGATGCAAAGGCCATTGATCGCCCTCATAAAGCCAAGCATAACAATATCCGCAGCGGCCAATTGACCGATAAAGCTAATTGCCCCTAATAAAGCAGCGGTGATCAAAATTTGCCGATAGGAAAAACGATGGCAAAGCTGCCCCATGCTGGCCGAAGCAATCGCACTGGAAACTCCGCCAATCGCAATGATGGTACCGGATATGCTGGCAAGGTTCGCAGTATTCGCGCTCAGGCTTTGAATATACAAAGGTAAAATCGGCCCAATACTTTGGATAGCAAACTGGCTCAGAAACTGTATTACCAGCATAAGCTTCAAATCAGCCAAAGACCAAAGGTCCGCGAACGTCTTGCGAATGGAAGTTTTTTCTTTTTGCGGCGCTGGTTGAAAAACTTCCTGGATCGCAAAGTGGATAACCGCAAGGGTGATAAAGCAAAGCAAGCCAAACACTATAAACGGTTGGCGATAACCAAAGGAATCCGCAATAAATCCGCCGATCATCGGGCCAACAGCGCCGCCGGCAATCATAGCCGTTTGGAACATTCCGACCATAAAAGGAATTTTCTCCTTAGGTGTCAAGCTGGTCACCAGCGCCGTCGATGCAGCAACAAAACCGCCGCACAAGCCTTGAAAAATGCGCAGGGCAAAAAGTTGGTACACGTTGGCAGCGAATGACATGCCGATCATAATAAGGCCGAACATGAACAATACCTTTTCTGTCATTGGTTTTCTGCCTTTGCGGTCGGCCAGCGCTCCCCAGTAAGGATTAGCGATTGCTGCAGCAAACGAGGAAGCTCCGATCAACAGCCCCGACCACAAGGCCACAGAGGACTCCTCGACAATACCAAGATGGGATACATACAGCGGCAAAAAGGAAATTAAGCCGGTAATCGCGCTCATCCCAATAAATTGTGCACACCACATGATGATAAACGATTTTTTCCACTCATTAACAGACATTCTATAACCTTCTTTTTTGAAGAATCCGTTGGTACAACAAATTCTTATTCGTTCAAAGAAAGTATAGCACGCTAAAAAATATAATAAAAATACAAATATATTTCATATAATATAACTATTAATTATATTTCTTGTCGTAATCAATCATCACGTATCTCGTCCGACAACATTAACTTCCGCAGAAATCAAGAAAATTTTGCGCAATCGCAGAAAGAGAACGGCCCTTTACTGTGATGAACGCACTGCTGCTGCTGATAACCGGGTCAATAAATTTACGACAGAGGCCACCGTCAAACGTTTCTGCCGGAGTCGTTGGGGTAATGGCGACTGCAGCCCCGTATTTTGCCCAAGAGATGGCGGACTGAGCCGAATTCAGGCTCAGTATATTAGGAGTATACAGAGCATCGGAGCAGGCAGCGTAAAAAAATTCGGCCCACCCTTTGACCAGGCTTAACGGCGCATTTCCAAGATCGGCAATAGGCAAAAATTCATTTTCTGTCCGTATCCAGGGATTATCTTTACGGTAGATGGCAGACAGGCGCTCTTTCTGGGGAAAGAGAATATGAAACCGTTCCGGCTGCGGCACCGGAGCACGAATAAATAGGATCTCCGTGTCGCCATGGATTAAATTGGGAAGCAGATAGTCAATCGGAATTTCAAACAGATCAAAATGGACCTTAGGATAACGTTTATGAAACTTAATTAACCGGTTGCGAATAAAGGAATCCGAAGACGAAGGAGAAATGCCGATCCTGAGCGTTCCGGCAGCACCGCTCTTACACTCATCAATTTCTTTCCGGACACTTTCCTCCAAGTCACGCAAATATTTCGCTTTTTCGTACAGAATTCGCCCCGCAGCAGTAAGTTCGACAGTGCGGCCACCGCGATGAAGTTCAAGCAACCGTGTGCCGTATTTTTTTTCAAAGGCTTTCAGTTGCTTGCTCAGTGCCGGCTGGGCAATATGGATCTTTTTTGCGGCAGCCGAAAGGCTGCCTTCTTCTACGATTGTAATAAAATTTTTGTAATGTACCAAATCCACGTTAAACCCACTCCGCTCCATACGAAAGTAAAATAACACTTGCAATATCAAGATCAAGAAGCTTATTTATC
>CAYUNV010000234.1:0-5233 GCA_964446265.1 uncultured Negativicutes bacterium
TTTTGATGTGAACGGCAATTTAGAAGGGACGTTGACGATTGCCAGTCCATATTTGCATTGTCAAAACTCATATTCATTAGCCCTTGTCGTCATGATGGCCGATGCGATACAGAAAGAATTTCAGTTATTGGTAAAAAAAGAATTACTTAAAATTGCTTTCACGACAACGAGCGATGCCGTGATTGTTATCAATAAATTCGGTGTAATTACAGACACTAATGCAGTTGCGCATGAAATATTCAAATCGGTTAGTGCGTCTTTGGTTGGTTCGCGCATTGACGATGTGTTGGAAGATGCAGTGTTTGTAAAATCCATTTTACATGCTGAAAAGCCAATCATTCAGGCCAATATTAAAATTAAGAAAACGCAGCAAAAATTATTTTCTTGTTCGGTGCAAACAATCAAAAACCTTGAAAACAACAATAATATGGGAAGCATATTAACATTAACGCCGATGGACCATTCCCATAAGATAAACCACTCGATCAACGGTTTTGCAACGCGGTTTACGTTTGACAATATTATTGCCACTTCCCCGCAATCACTGAAACTAAAGAATACAGCCAAAAAAATGGCGCGTTTCAATATCAATGTATTAATCCAGGGCGAGAGCGGAACCGGAAAAGAAGTGTATGCCCAAGCTATCCATAATGAAAACAGACCGGCCGGCCCGTTTGTGGCAGTAAACTGTGCGGCTATCCCCAAAAATTTAATAGAAAGTGAATTATTCGGCTACGAGCCAGGAGCCTTTACCGGTGCGGAACGCATCGGTAAGCCGGGGAAAATTGAGTTGGCTAATGGTGGAACACTTTTTTTGGATGAAATTGGCGATATGCCGTTGGATATTCAGGCCGTTTTACTGCGGGTGCTGGAAGACAAAATGATTATGCGGTTAGGCGGAAGGCGTTATATCCCTGTAGATTTTCGCTTGGTCACGGCCTCGAATAAGAATTTATTGGAGCTGGTAGAAAAAGATTTGTTCCGGGAGGATTTGTACTATCGTATTTCTGTGTCCAAAATCGGCATTCCCCCTTTGAGGGACAGGAGTTCCGACCTCATTCAATTGATTGAAAATTTTATTCAAGTTTCCGCCAATGCGGAGCATTTGGATGCACCTGTTTTAAGTAATGCAGCCAAGTATATTTTATTGCAATATCGCTGGCCGGGAAATGTGCGGCAGTTGCAAAATGTTATTTCTTATGCCGTATGCATGAGCTCTGACGGTGTTATCCAGCCTGAGGACCTGCCGGAAGAAGTATTGGCTTCCTATTCGATCGATCAATCCAATTGTGAGACTGATGAAATTGTGATAGCGTCGGAAAATAAAATAATCAAAAATGATCTTTCTATGAAAGAAATGGAAAAAAAAGCCATTCAAAAGGCGCTTGACAATACAAATAACCATATTCGTGGTGCGGCAAAAATTTTAGGTTTGAGTAAGTCAACCCTTTATCGAAAAATAAAAGCATATGGACTGCAAGATAAAGTTATGGAAGAATGAGAATAGTCTTGTTGCAGAATTAAAACGATATCGAATAAACTATAATAATAAAAAAGGATGTTTTCCAGAATAAGTCGAAAGCAGTATACATTGAATAGTATGAGGAGGCAGCTTTTAATGAGCAATCAATACAAAGAACAACTTTCTTATTTGCAAAAACCGAATCAAGAGGAAATAGCACCGGAACTACAAGAAATATTTGACAAAAATACGGATTTTCAAAAGGAAAATTGGGGGTTTATCAATAATCTTTTTAAAGTTTTACCGTTAAATCCATTGCAGTACAAAGGTTTTCTTGATTTTAAAGCATCTTTGTTTAATCCGGAAACCTGTTATCTCAGTAATGCTGACAAGGAAATGATCGGTTTGGTGGTTTCTTCAACCAATCATTGTTCCTATTGCCTGACTACGCACAGTGATGCATTGCGGGGCCTTGTTGGCGATCCTGCTTGGGTTGACACGTTAGTTTTTAATTATCGCTCTGCCAAGTTGACAGAAAAGCAAAGGGCGTTGTGTGACTATGCGTATTTTGCAACTGCTTATGCCCGTGAAGTTTCTACGGATCAGGTAGATAAGCTGCGGGCAGTCGGTTTTAATGACCACGAGATTCTGGAAGCAGCTTTTATCGTGGGCTTTTTTAATTACACGAATCGCTGGGTCAGTACGATAGCTCCTGTCCCGAACCCGGGTCATTTTAGCCATAACCGGTAAAATTTGCATGGCCTTAGCTCTCGTAAGAGGTGTTAAGGCTATTTCTTTTTAGCAATATTAATTATTTGCTGATTTTTAGGCTTGCCTATAGGAATTGTTATAGTATTACGGAAAATGGTAAACTATATTTATTGTGGAAAACATGGGTTATTGTATGAAGAATAGAAGGAGATAGGAGATATGGAAGAGTTTCGATTTTTATCGAGAAATTTTGCGTGCAATTTTTTAGCCAGCCTCTTTTTTTTCGGCAGCTATTATTTGCTTCTGCCAACATTGCCTCATTATGTCGTGGAAACCGGGGCGTCGAAAGTTCAGGCTGGCGTGATTATCGGCATATTTACTTTGGCGGCTGTTTTATGCAGGCCGTACTTTGGTAAATTGGCTGACGCTTATGGACGGAAGCGCCTCATGCTGTTTGGCACAGGACTTTTTAGCTTCATGTATATTATGTATATCATCTATATGGCATACTGCCAGGCTAACGAATATGCGCCTTTATATCCAATACGGTTGATCCATGGACTGGGTTACGCGGCGTTTCTGCCTGCCACAACCGCTTACGCGGCGGATTTAGCCCCTGCTAATCGACGTGGAGAAGTAATGGGTATTTTTGGTATTACTAATGTTTTTGCCATGGCAACGTTTCCTGCGCTTGGAATAGCAATCGTTCAGCACAGTAATAGTTTCTCTTTAGTATGTGTAGTAGGGACGTTTTTTGCCATCAGCGCCTTCTTGGCGTCGATGATGGTACGGGAGGTTCGCAAGCCAGTCGGAGGATCTTCCAATGAAACTTCTCTGTTTACGGTAGTCCGGCAGAATGTAATTCTCGTTGCGGCAACGGCAATGTTTGCCGGGACTACCGTATACGGTGCGTTGACGACTTTTCTCCCCGTGTATGCAGTGGAAAGAGGATTTGCTGATTTTGGGTTGTTTTTCACGATGTATGCAGTAGGCAGTTTAAGCAGCCGGTTGATTTTAGGAAAAATATCCGATCGCATCGGGCGCTACCAGATCATTGTACTCGGGCTGGTGTTGTTGGGTTTGGCGAGCTTTTTACTTACGTCTCTATCGCAATTTTCTGTGTTGATCATTAGCGGCATGTGCGCCGGTATGGGGTTTGGCGCTCTTGTGCCGACGCTGATCGCGTTGGCTGCTGATAACATAAAACCTCAGGAACGAGGCAGCGCGCTTGGTTTCCTTACTTCATTCCTTGACCTTGGAATTAGCGCAGGAGCGATCGTACTGGGCTTTGTGGGGGAATATTGGGGCTATGCTTCACTGTTCGCTGTTGGCGGATTTTTCCCGGTTGCCGGAATTATCGTTATTGTTTTCTATCTCATGTTTTCCATGGCAACGAATAAACAAAATATTGCGGGTTAATGTCGGACTTTCATGTGCTTTCTGAGTCTGTAGCAACAATTGATTCATAATTTCCACTTGCATGGAGGCAATAAATGCGAAAAGAACCGTATGCTATTACGATGGATTTTATTCAAAAATGGGATCAAAATCTTTTGTTCGAAATTCTCGACAATATTCATGATGTTGTATTGGTTTTGGATTCGAATACGACAATTATTTATGCGAATGAAGCATATGCCAGTATTTTGGGAATAGCGGTCTGCAAAGTAATAGGGCGGCGGTTGGATACGATTGAACCGGAAGCGTTAGCAATCGAATGTTTACGTACAGGGCAGGCATTTCGGGCTCCAGGTTATATTGCCTCGGTTGGGATAGAAGTCATTGGACATATGTTTCCCCTAAAAAAAGATGGGGCTGTTATTGGTTGTGTTGCTATATTTAAAAACATATCCGAGCAGGTCGCTCTCAGCAATGAATTGCAACGAACGAAGGAAGTGGCTGATTATTTGCGGGAACAATTGGATCAACATGAGGGCCTGCCGGCATCGTTCAGCGAATATATTGGGCAGAATCCCCGCTTGCGAGATGTTCTAAAGCTAGCTGCTAAAGTAGCGCTCACAGAATCTTCCGTTTTGATCCGCGGAGAGAGCGGCGTAGGCAAGGGCGTATTAGCCACGGCTATTCATAATTCCAGTAAGAGGAAAGATAAGCCGTTGATTAAAGTAAATTGCGCAGCAATTCCTGAGAATTTATTAGAGAGTGAATTGTTTGGCTACGAAGAAGGTGCTTTTTCGGGCGCTAGAAAAGGCGGAAAAATGGGTAAGTTTGAAATGGCTCACGGCGGAACCCTTTTCCTGGATGAGATTGGCGATATGAGTATGGCCATGCAAGCTAAATTGTTGCAGGTTTTACAAGAACGTGAATTGGAACGGCTTGGGGGTACCAGAACGACCCAGCTTGATATCCGAGTTATTGCAGCCACAAACCGGAACCTCGAAGGCATGATGGATGAAGGTGCATTCCGGGCGGATTTATACTATCGCCTCAATATCGTACCGTTGTTTATTCCGCCATTGAATGAACGGAAAGACGACATTTTTTCTTTGGCGCAAAAATTTATCACAAAATTTGCCGGGCATATGCAAGAAAAAATAACGTTATCGTCCGATGTCATGCATATTTTTTATTCGTACGAGTGGCCAGGAAATATACGGGAATTGCAGAATGTTATTGAACATGCCAATATTGTTCGAGATGGTTCAATAATAGAAGTTCGGCATTTACCGGCCTATTTGCAGGCGGTTGATGAAAGAAATATGAATCATCATAAAGATGAACATAGTCATAAGAAAGTAATGTTGGGTACACATTGTTTTAAGGATGCCGTTAAAAGCACGGTTGATAAAGTGGAACGGGAATTAATCAAAGCAGCAATTTTGAATTGCAACTATAATCGCAGCGCGGCTATCAAACAACTTGGAATTTCCCGCAAAGCATTTTATAATAAGGTCCAGCGATTTAACCTGCAAGAGGAATTGGATGGTAAAAATTGATAATTTGTGCTGTGATGGTATACAATATGATTGTATTTTTGCAAAAATAAACAAAAAAATGTACACTTTTATATTGACAATGTACGGAATTCATGTAATAATGTAT
>CAYUNV010000235.1:0-425 GCA_964446265.1 uncultured Negativicutes bacterium
AGCTTTTTCGAACTGGTTCCCGACCTACATACAAAGCATTCCCGAGGGGTACGGATGGGGACGGTATACGTTTGCTGGCATTTTCAATTTTCTCGGTTATTCGGTTCGGACGCCTGCAGAATCTGTTGTTCTTTTTCCTGGCCCCTATAATTTGTCGAATGTTTACACCGTTTTCCGGCCACTCCTACTCGACTTTGGGTTATTTGGGTCATTAATCATTTTCTATCTCGCCGGCTTTTTCGGAGAATATTCCTACAGCCGCTTAAAACTTGGCCGGCTAAGGTGGCTACCGATATTGTCAGTGTTTTACTGGGTTACAATGTGGAACTATAACTCGAGCATCTTCAATTATAATTCCATTCTACTGGCCTCATTCATATTTTGCTGCTATTTCTACTCGCTGCCGTATCTTAACAAGATCGTGT
>CAYUNV010000235.1:435-5162 GCA_964446265.1 uncultured Negativicutes bacterium
CGAACAAGGAGAAACGATGAAGATCTGGATAGTCACAATTGGCGAGCCATTACCGACAGACGCGGGCAAACAAAGACTTCACCGGTCCGGCCAGGTTGCGCAAATCCTGTCCGGTCGAGGTCACGATGTCACATGGTGGACATCGTCGTTTGACCATGCCATGAAGCGGGACAGGACTTTGCATGACGAGGTCGTTTCGCTAAACGACAACCTGCGTATTATCATGCTTTATGCTCCCGGCTACCGCAAGAATGTTTCTGTTGCCAGGATTGTCAATCACATAAAGATTGCAAAAAAATTCAACGACCTGTCTCGCAACGAGGCCCGTCCCGACGTAATCCTTGCCTCTTTACCTTCAATCGCCTTATCGGCAGCCGCCACCGAGTTCGGTCGCGAAAACTCGGTACCGGTGGTTATAGATATCCGCGATTTGTGGCCGGATATTTTTCTCGATCTTTCCCCGGGTTTCCTGAAGGGGATGGCAAAAATCGTCCTTTTCCCAGCTTTTCGTCTTGCTGAAAAAGCTTGCCGGCAAGCAACTGCCCTTTCGGGCTGTACAGCTCCGTTTGTCGAATGGGGCCTAAAAAAAGCTGGCCGGGCACAAGGGCGGTATGACAAAGAATTCTTCATGGGCTATTCAAGCCAGGTACCATCGGATCAGGAGATTGAACAAGCCAAAGAATACTGGCGGGAATTTGGTATCGAAGAAAGCCGAGAAGAGTTTATTGTATGCTTCTTTGGCAACTTGGGGCGTTATTTCGACTTTGAGACAGTGATCCGGGCAGCGCGGCGATGCAAAAATCAAGGACATCCGCTCCGTTTTGTTATCTGCGGAAATGGCGAGAGATTCGCTTCATACAAAGAAATGGCCAAGGACTGCGACAATATGCTGTTTCCGGGCTGGGTAAATTCCCCGAAGATATGGTATTTGCTCCGGATATCGTCCGTGGGATTGGCACCCTACGTTAACATCGATAATTTTACCCTCAATCTGCCGAATAAACCCGCTGAGTACTTTTCGGCCTCCGTCCCCATCCTGACCAGCCTGCAAGGAATTCTGAGCAAGCTGCTTGCGGAGACCGAAACCGGACTGACCTACAAAGACGGTAACCCAGCTGACATGGTCGATAAACTGATGCAGTTATATAATGACCCGGACAAACGGCAATCAATGGCCGCCAATGCGGGCAAACTTTACAACGAAAAGTTTAACGCCGACATCGTATACAGTAACTTCGCGCGCCATCTGGAGACTATCGGTCAAAAGAAGCCGCAATAGAAAAACTTCGCAGGATAACCGGCTTCAATTGCGGGGGGAACAATTTGCAAACAGTGAAATTCCTAATCGTCCATACTTTCGGATTGGGAGACATGATTATGGCTACCCCGGCGTTGGAACTGCTTCGCAGGCAATTTCCGACAGCCCAATTCGATTTCTTCATCGGCTATCCGCCGGTTGCCGATATCGTGCGGACCTATCCGCAAACACGGTATATCTTCATTAAAAGCAGTGATATCAGTATCGCAAGACAAATCTATAAGCTAAGGCAACAGCACTACGACTACGTTCTGGTCACAAGCGGACACAGCGCTGGGAAAAGCGGTTTGTTTGCGAAACTGCTGAATGCCGGCTGTACCATCGGCGATTACGATGGGAGAATATGCTTTTTTGACAAAGGAATCAAAAGAGTAAATAATCGACACCGGATTGCCTGCAACCTCCTGATGGTAAAGCAAGCCTTCGAACTAGGTGATAACGCGTCTGAGCAGCCGAGATTAACGACTTTGAGCCAGCCTGGCGACAATGATGCTGAAATTGTCAAAGAGATAGCTGGAACAGACAAAATTATCATCGGTATTCACTGCGGATCGAGAGAGACCCAATCATACAAGCGGTGGCCCACTGAGTACTTCCGACAGTTGCTTACGCAAATAAGCCAAAACTATGGCAACGCCATGTTCTTGATTTTCGCCACCGGCACAGAACAACAAGAGGCGCAATCGATAGCAGACCAGGTTCCACATTGCAGCCGAATAATTCTGGACAAGCCTCTTGGCATCGTAGCACGACTCCTTCAGCACTGCCGGTTGATGATTGCCAATGACTCCGGGATCGGGCATCTGGCAGCGGCCGTCGGCACGCCGACTCTCAGCCTGTTCGGGCCGAGCGACCCCGGGAAATGCGCTCCTGTCGGCGCCCACTGCCGGCACATCAAAGTAGAAGGCTTTTGCACACCTTGCATTGACGCAACAGTACCGCCCGAATGCCGGGAAACTGCCGCGTGCTTGTCGGCCCTGAGACCGGAGGCCGTTTATAAAATCGTTGCCGGGAACATCGATAACCACATTAATACCGGCGAGACGGCCCGCTAAGATGTTACGCAAGCTATATTCCCACACTTTTATAACCACACTGTGCATTTTCGTCCTGGGCGCGGCATCACTCAAGGTCGCAGCCGACTTTTTCGGCAGTGTCGGTTTTGGCGAATACCAGATTGCCCGCCGCGGGATTGCATTAATAACCTATCCGCTGCTAATGGGAATCGGCATAAGCCTGCCGCGTTTTATAGCAGGGGCTCAGGACAGCGAGCAAACAGAAAAAACCGCCTATTTGCTATCCGGCCTGCTGATTGTAACCGTTAACCTCGGCTTCTGCTGTTTTCTGGCCCTGCTATTCCCTCAGGAGATTAGCCGAGTCATTTTTGGAAGCAGCGAATATCACGGCTTCGTCTCGCCGATGTATTTTGCCGTTTTCGGCCTGTGCTTCTACACACTGGTATATTCTCACCTGCGCGGCAGCCTGAAAATACGGGAAGCTAACCTATTCCAGTTGCTATGCATGGGACTTGTGCCGATTGGAGCGATTGTCGTCACTGGCAATAATCCGGCGCAGAGCATCCTTTACACAGGCCTCGTTTGGTTTTCTCTGGCCATCTCGTATCTTGTGTTTCTACTTTTTATAAAAGAAAGCTTCCCAAGGCGCAGTTGCGGGCTGTTTCCGCAGATAAAAAAGCTAATTATTTTCGGCCTCCCCCGGATTCCGGGAGAGTTTGCCCTTTTCGGCCTTTTCTCGGTCCCGGTGATCAGCATCGCCCATATCACCGGCGTTGAAACAGCAGGCTACTTTGCGCTGGGCTTTTCTTTTTTGCAATTAATTTGCGGTTTCTTCGACTACGTTGGTGTCATCCTGTTGCCGTTAATTAGCAAGATGCACGCCGAAAAGCGCTTACCCGAAATAGCCTCAATCGTAAAAAAAACCCTTGGACTGTCTCTGTTCGGCAGTTCAGTCCTGGTTCTGATGCTATATAACTTTATGGAGAGCATTATCGGCGTCTTCTTCGGCAGAGATTTTTTGGCGGCAGTGGACATCATAAAATGGATAATCATCGGCGCCTTTCCCTACCTTATTTACGCCATTCTCCGCAATCCTCTCGACGCCATGATGAATTTTCCCCACAACTCCCTTAACCTAACGATCACGTTGGGCGTTGTCCTCGGCGCGCTGTTTTTCGCCAAAACTTTGACGGACTGTATCGTCGCCGTTTTAAGCGGACTATTCCTGCTCGGACTCTTGACGCTGGTGTCCTGGCTGAGGTGCATCAATGCCAAACGGCAAGAATGTTAACCATCACCTCTCCCCGTCTGAAGGGCTGGTTGTCCACTGGATGATTAAAGCATTTGGCATTTATTTGACCGTCTATTATAATTAATGTAGTTATGCAAAAAGTGACAAGCCCGGACAAATCCTGCTCCCCACACCCGTTGCCGCAGCCCGGGAATAACCGCCTCCGCGAAGCCGCCCCCCGCGACTACTGATCCGTCGGGCCTGGAGCAAGCAACTGATTCCCGCACGTCACAGAAATACTGACCAGGAGGAATTATGCTCAAACGCCTCTTCGACCTCTTTTTTTCTTCAATCGGCCTTATACTTCTCTCGCCCATCCTGCTTGCCCTCGCCGTCGCCATCAAGCTCGACTCCCCCGGCCCGCTGTTCTACCGGGGCGTGCGTGTAGGCCGCTACGGCAAACCTTTCCGCATCTTCAAATTCCGCAGCATGGTGCCGAACGCCGACAAAATCGGCGCCAATTCCACCAGCGGCAGCGATATGCGCGTAACCAAAATCGGCCACATCATCCGCAAATTCAAATTCGACGAATTTTCCCAGCTTATCAACGTCTTCCTCGGCGACATGAGCATAGTCGGGCCCCGGCCGGAAGTGCAGAAATTCGTCGATATGTATACCGAAGAAGAAAAAGCCATCCTGATACTCCGCCCGGGCATCACCGACTGGTCGTCGATCAAATTCCACAACGAAGGCGACATCATCGAAGCCTCGGGCATAAAAGACGCCGACGAGGCCTATGCCCAATTAATTAGGCCCACGAAGCTCAAACTGCAGCTCAAGTATGTACGGGAACACAATCTCTGGGTAGACATCAAAATCATCGTCTGCACCATCCTCACGCTGTTCTCCACCAGGACGGGCGGCGGGGTGGTAGGAGTACCCGAAATATGAATCTCAGCTCATACACCACACAAAAACAATACAAAGGGGAATTACTTTAATGATCAACAAAGTCCGTTTTGTAAACCCGGTCAGAAACTACCACATGATCAAAGACGAAATCGACGCCGCCTTCTTCGACGTCATGGAAAAAGGCGAATACATCGACCGCTCCCACCTCAAACAATTCGAAGAAAACCTCGCCAAATTCGTCGGCACCAAA
>CAYUNV010000236.1:0-5133 GCA_964446265.1 uncultured Negativicutes bacterium
CTGACAACACAGATCGAATCCCATGACTATGTGGCCGAATCGTTTCATGCGCTGACGCGGTTCAACAATATCCTGCTTGATTTTGACCGCGACATGTGGCTGTATATTTCGCTTGGCTACTTCAAGCAAAAAGCAATTGCCGGCGAAGTAGGCTCTTCTACCATGCCGCATAAAGTAAATCCGATCGACTTTGAAAATTCAGAGGCAAACCTGGGGCTAAGCAATGCAGTGCTCGACCATCTGGCCAACAAGCTGCCGATCTCCCGCCTGCAGCGTGACCTCAGCGATTCTTCGGCACAGCGGAATATTGGCACGGGCATCGCCCATTCCTATCTGGCAATTACGTATACGGTTAAAGGCCTCAAGAAAACCGTCGTGAACGAAGAAGCCCTTGCCGCCGGCCTAAACCATTCGTGGGAAGTTTTAGCCGAAGCCGTACAAACCGTGATGCGTAAGCACGGACATGCCAATTCCTATGATAAACTGAAAGCCATCACCCGCGGCAAAGGCATCAGCGAGGAAGATATCAAGGCCTTTATCGACAGCGTCGAATTACCTGAAACCGACAAAAAACGTCTCCTGTCCTTGACACCGGCGCAATATATCGGCATAGCCGCATCCTTACTAAAACATATACAACAATAATCATCAGAGAACCGGTTCAAGGGAAGCCGGTTCTCTTTTTGTCGCGACACCAAAAAAACAGCTACTGGCCGTTTCAGGCTATAGCTGTTCTCTCCAATACTATGAAATTTAGCAGCCTATTTGATGTGGAACACGTCAATCTTCAATGCGTGCCGGAAGCATAATCATTGGGCGACCAGATCCCATCCTCGACAGCAAAACTGGCAATCAGTACGTTAATATCAAACACATGCACTTTGAGCCGGTCATCCGGCTGCCATAGCGCAAGTTGCTCATTTAGTTCCTCGTTCGGTAAATTAGCCATTTTTATGATATCAGCAGCGGCTTCCCGAACTAAATTAAGGAGCGGAAACGTAAGATTTTCATCGTATGGTTGCAAAACCGCAGTGGCTAAACCACTCAAAAGGGCAATATACACTTGGTTGACTGCAATATTTTCCGGCTGTTGCAAGGCAAAGAGGGAAAATCGTTCAACTGCTTGATAAACATCGCGAACGCCATGCAGTTCCATAAGTTCGTCCTGCAATTCCAGTGTTCTTTGCATTTTTTCTTCTATAGGAAATTCTTCATCATTACTAATTGTATGATATTCCCATTGTTTCTTTGCGATTTTTTCAAGTTCTAACTCCGAAAGTATGATGGATCACCGACCTTAATTTTAATGATTTCAAGCGCCAAACAAAAAGGATCATCCTTCTGTCGGTGTTGCAGGCCCTTCTAAGGCGTACTGGTAGAAACTCAAGTCAAGCCACCTGCCAAATTTATAGCCCGCTTTTTGAACGGTACCGCAATGGTTAAAGCCTAATTTCGCGTGCAGTAACCGGCTGCCTTCATTGCTGCTGTCGATCCCGGCAACCATGGTGGCGTAGCCTTTTTGATTGGCAATCTTTATTAATTCTTGCAATAAAGCGGTTCCAATGCGTTTTCCCCGGTGATCTTTATGGACATATACAGAGTGCTCTATCGTATATTTATACGCCGGGTAAGCTCTAAACGGTCCAAACGTTGCGAAGCCAACGACAAGGCCGTTTTCCTCAAATACTAAAACAGGATATCCTTCATCCATCTTCTTTTCATACCAGACTGTCCGGTCTGCAAGCGTATGAGGCTTGTAATCATAAATAGCGGTCGTATTGATTATAGCGTCATTATAAATTTCCAGGATGGCAGGTAAATCACTATCGGTTGCACAGCGGATCATGGTTTCACCTCTGAAATTCCAAATAAAAATGCTATTTGCACCACTAGGCAAATAGCCACTTCCGTTTTGCGTGTCGAATAAAAATCTCTTGCTATTTATTTTACCACATATGCAGCACTTAGTACAAATGCATCACTGGGTACAAAAAAATTACTGGCAGGGCAATGCCAAGACGTAAACCACCCGCATGCGATGTTTGCGCACCCCACCGGTTGTAAATCCGTCTTGACAAGCAAAACTATCCGTACTACTCTTGAAACTATATTGATATTGACCGTTAAACTTTAAAACAGGGTGGTAATAGTATGTACGATTCAAATACCGTTCGTCCGACCAAAAAAGTTCCCCGACGGTTAAGAAAAGGGCGGGCGTTTACAGCATTATTACTTTTATTTTGTTTGATTGCCGGAATTTCCTACGCATTTTTTTCAGGAAGCGACAAACCCAGGACAGGCCTTGCAACTCCGGGAAAAGGGAAAATTAATATTTTGGTCTTAGGCGTAGATGAGCGCGGTGATGATGTGGGACGTTCCGACACTTCTATTGTCGTTACCATTGATACGGAGGCCAGAAAGGCGACCATCCTTTCTATCCCCCGGGATACGCGGGTGAAGATCCCCGGTCATAGTTGGGATAAAATAAATCACGCCTATGCGTTCGGCGGAACAAAACTTTCCAAAATGGCAATCGAAGATTTGCTGGGAATCCCGATCAATTATACAGTAATGATTAACTTTACCGGCTTCGTCCGGATGATTGATGCGATTGGCGGCGTTACGATCGATGTCGATAAACGGATGAAATATGCAGATCCTTACGATGACAACGGAGGATTGTACATTGATATAAAACCCGGCGTTCAAAAAATGAATGGCAAAACAGCGATCCAATACGTGCGCTATCGGGATGAAGAAGGAGATATCGGCCGCGTGGAGCGGCAGCAAAAGTTTCTAAAAGCCGTGCTGCATGAATTTACAAAACCGCAGTTGATTACCCGCTTACCGGATATCGTCAAACAATTTTCTACGGCAGTAAAAACAGACATGCCGACCTATGAAATGGTGAAATTGGTGCCGGTTGTCAGCGACGCTGCAAAAGCCGGCCTGGCGGCCGAATGGGTAACAGGAACACCGGTCTGGATACGGGATGTCAGCTATTGGCTTCCGGACATCAAACAATTGCGACAAAAAATCGCTCAATTACAAGGACTTACAGTCGACGAAAAGTACCGCCATGCAACCGAACTTTTGGCAGAGGAATACGCGCAATCTGTGCCGAAGGAACGAAAAATAGCGAATACTTCTCCCGTAGGACCAAAAACGGCAACCACAGAAAAAAAACCTGCAACGCCACTTGCTAACACAGCAACTAACCAAAAGTTGGATCCGCAAAAAACAAAAGTAGATAATACTACTCCAACAACCGGATCGACTGCGAAAGAATCCGGCAGCCACACGGCCGCATCCACATCAACAACCAGTACAGAAACTACAAAATCAAAAAATCCATAAAAATGAACTTGAGGAGATTGGAAGGTACAACTTTGCAGTGAGTAATGAAAATTGCCAAAACAGCGACGTTAATATGGGGTTCATTACTAAGAAACGCAAAAAGTTGCCGGTCTGTTTAAAAGCAGACCGGCAACTTTTTGTGTATGGCGTACAGCATTGAAAGTTTAAATTCGAAATTGGCTGACACATGACTGTAAATCTTGTGCTAACTGAGAAAGGCTCTGGCTGGAAGAAGCAATTTCTTCCATAGACGCGGACTGTTCTTCGGTCGCCGCCGATACAGTCTGCGTTTGCCCGACGGTTGTTTTGCTGTGTCCATCGATTTCACGCACCGAAAGAACAATCTGGCGGCTGCCTTCTGCAATTTGCTGCATTTCGGTCGAAATTTCCCCTAACTGTTCCGATGACCGAGCTACGGTTGCCGCAATTTCCTTAAACGCCTGTCCGGCCAAAGTAACCACTTCCGTGCCTACCTTAACTTCCCGGGTTCCTTCATTCATCGCAGTAACGGCTTGGTCCGTATCCCCTTGGATTTCACTGATCAGACCGGCAATTTGTTTTGCGGCATCCTGGGATTGTTCTGCCAATTTACGAACTTCTTCCGCGACAACAGCAAAGCCTTTCCCTTGTTCCCCTGCTCGTGCCGCCTCAATTGCTGCATTGAGCGCCAATAAATTCGTCTGTCCGGCAATCCCCGATATCGTATCGACAATTTGGCCAACCTCTTTCGACCGTTCGCCTAGCCGGGCAACTACTTGCGCAGAATGATCCACCGTCTGCTCAATATGGATCATCTGGCTAACAGCCTTCTCCACCGATTTGTCGCCTTCTTTTGCCGATACTACTGCTTTCGTATAATTATCCGCCACTTGATTGGCATTAGCAGCTACTTTTTCAATTCCGGCCGACATCCGTTCGACTACAGACGAAGCTTCTTCTACGGCCCGCAATTGTTTTTCGGCACCTTGGGCTACCTCATTAATAGAGGACGCCACCTGCGTAATCGTCTGGGCAGATTGCTCCGAGCTTGCCGTAAGTTGTTGTGAAGACGCTGCCATTTGCTCAGAAGACTGGATAATTTTCTCTAGCATGACTTTGATGTTAGCAACCATTGCATTGATTGAGCCAGCAATTTCACCAAATTCATCTTTTTTAAAACCTGTAATGGAAGATTCTAAATTCCCTTGCGCATATTGCTGAGTGGCGTTCAAAATAGTTGACAAGGACTTTTTGATATAACGAGGGATAGTAATGGTCACAAAACCGGCAATAAAAATCGAAATGACTCCAACGAGGATGGAAATAAAAATAACTTTCTGTACTAACTGCTGAATTGTATCCAGGCGCATTTGCACAATTTTAGTGTTTTCCTCAACTAATGCATGGCTGCCTTTCATAATTCCTTCCGCAAACGGGACGTATTTTTTGCCGATGTCAACCGACTTGGCCTGTAATTCCTGGGCCCGTTGAGTATTCCCGGCTTTTTGTTCCTGCATTTGTTCACGCACCGTCGGAACAAACTCAGCAGCGGTTCCCTTCGTATATTCTGACGTATCATTAATTAGTTTGTCGATTACCGCCCGGTCAGCTGCGTTCGTGATGGCCAAAATTTGTTTTTCAATCTCCAAAGCATTCTTTAATTTAATGCTAAAATTATCCAGCATTTTTTCATTGCCATAAGCAACAAAGCCCCGCGCTTCCCCAATAGCTCCGGTAAATTCATTTTCAATCTTTAAAGACAAGGTCAAGCGCATTGAAGCATTCTGTAATTCGCCA